>DOKO01000403.1:0-760 GCA_003510825.1 Stenotrophomonas sp. | reverse complement strand
CGGGCATGGCCCGGCGTTACCCCCTGCGTTCGATCACGCCTTGCGACGGCGCCTGCGCAGCCATGCGCGGATGCCCCAGCCGGCCAGCAACGCCACGATGGCGACCGGCAGCAGGGCCGCAGCCGCGCGGATCAGGAACGCGACGCTGAGGTTGAGGATGTTGCCCGATTCACTCAGCGCTTCACCGATCTCACTGCGGCTGCGCTGGCCCGAAGTCGTATCGAAGTGCAGCGTCACCAGCTGGGTATCGATGCGACGGCGCTGCTGCGCGGCATCCTTGTTGGCCTGCTCCACGCCCGCCTCGATCTCCGACAGGCGCGTGGTGATCGCCATCAGCTCCTCGATCTTCAGATCCTTGCGGTCCTGGTAAGACAGCAGCCGGGCGTGTTCCTTTTCCAGCCGGGCCTTGGTCAGCGCGGTGTCGGCCACCTGCTGGGCCAGATCCTCGGCGCGGGTATTGCGCGCCTGTACCTGCCCGCCTTCACCGGCCAGGCCGATCAGCGGCTCCACGCCCTTCGGCGCGATGCGCACCTTGACCTCGCCACTGGGCCGCTCGCCGCTGCGTTGGTCGACTTCCAGCACCGCACAATCACCGAACTTCGCACCCTGGCAGGCCTGCGTGACCTGCTGGATGCGCGATGCGATCTGCGCAGCTTCCAGCTGCACCTGCACATCGTGCTCGTAGGCGAGGAACGCACCGTCCGGTGAGGCCACTGCCTCGGCCGCGGCGCCGCCAGCGGAGGCGGCGTGGTCGCCCTGC
>DOKO01000271.1 GCA_003510825.1 Stenotrophomonas sp. | reverse complement strand
CGTCACCTACCTGGCGGTTGCGCACGAGGCCGGCGGCCTGCTGCACGGCCTGCGGGTCGACCACGGCCAGGCGGCCCCAGGCGAAGGCCTGCTGGTTCATGGCCACGGCGGCGCCGTTCAGTTCGATGGCACGCATCAGCGAGTCGAACGACAGCGGCACCAGGCCGTGCTGCCACGCGTAGCCAAGGATGAACAGGTTGGCGGCGATGGCATCGCCCAGCAGCGCGGTGGCCAGCTGGGTGGCGTCGAGCTGCAGCGGCTCCTGGCCGCCCAGCGCCACGCGCACGCCGGCCACGATGTCGGCGGCCGGGAACTGCATGTCCGGGCGCGTGGTGAAGGTGCCCGGCATCGCTTCATAGGTGTTGAGCACGACCTGCGAACGGCCGGCGCGGACCTTTGACAGCGCCCAGTAGTCGTTCACCACCACCATGTCGCAGCCCAGCACCAGGTCGGCCTCGCCGGCGGCGATGCGCACGGCATGGATGTCGTCCGGGCGGCGGGCGATGCGGATATGCGTGGTCACCGCGCCACCCTTCTGCGCCAGGCCGGTCTGGTCGAGCACGCTTGCACCCTTGCCCTCCAGGTGGCCGGCCATGCCCAGCAGCGCGCCGATGGTCACCACGCCGGTACCGCCGACGCCGGTGATGAGGATGTTCCAGGGCTGTTCCAGCGTGCCACGGATGGTCGGCGCCGGCAGGTTGTCCAGCAGGGTGGAGGCATCGCGCTTGCTGCCCTTGCGCGGCTGGCCACCGTGCACGGTGACGAAGCTCGGGCAGAAGCCATTCACGCAGGAATAGTCCTTGTTGCAGTTGGACTGGTCGATTTCGCGCTTGCGCCCGAACTCGGTTTCCTTCGGCAGCACCGACACGCAGAAGCTCTTCTTGCCGCAGTCGCCGCAGCCTTCGCAGACCAGCGAATTGATCAGCACGCGCTTCTGCGGGTCTTCCAGCTTGCCGCGCTTGCGGCGGCGGCGCTTCTCGGTGGCGCAGGTCTGTTCGTAGATCAGGATCGAAACACCCTTCACTTCGCGCAGGCGCTTCTGCACGGCGTCCAGTTCACTGCGGTCGTGGAACTCGACGTCGCTGGGGAAATGTTCGCGCTGGCCGGTCCACTTGCCGATGTTGTCCGACAGCACCACGATGGTGTGGATGCCTTCGGCGCGCATCTGCTTTGCGATGTCCGGCACGCTCAGCGGGCCGTCCACCGGCTGGCCGCCGGTCATCGCCACCGCATCGTTGTAGAGGATCTTGTAGGTGATGTTGACGCCGGCCGCGACCGCCTGGCGGATCGCCAGCGAGCCGCTGTGGAAATAGGTGCCGTCGCCCAGGTTCTGGAACACGTGCGGGGTATCGGTGAACGGCGCCTGCCCGGCCCACGTCACGCCTTCGCCGCCCATGTGGGTGAAGGTGTCGGTGCTGCGGTCCATCCAGGTCACCATGTAATGGCAACCGATGCCGGCCAGCGCACGCGAGCCTTCCGGCACCTGGGTGGAGGTGTTGTGCGGGCAGCCGGAGCAGTAATGCGGCACGCGCGGGAAGCTGGCGCGCGGCAGCGCAAGCTCGGCTTCCTTCTCCTGCATCCACTGCAGGCGCTGTTCGATCGATTCGTTGTTGAAGAACTTCTGGATGCGGCGGCCGATCACGCCGGCGATGGTGGCCGGGGTCAGTTCGCCGGTCGACGGCAGGATCCATTCGCCGCTCTCGTCGTACTTGCCGACGATGGACGGGCGCTGGCCCCAGCTGACCGGCCAGTTGAAGAACTGCTCCTTCATCTGGCGCTCGATGAAGGCACGCTTCTCCTCCACCACGATGATGTCTTCCAGGCCCTGCGCGAAACGCGCGATGCCTTCCGGCTCCAGCGGCCAGGTCATGCCGACCTTGTACACGCGGATGCCGATGTCGGCGCACGCGGCTTCATCCAGGCCCAGGTATTCCAGCGCCTGCAGCACGTCCAGGTAGCTCTTGCCGGTGGTGACGATGCCCAGCCGCGCGCGCGGCGCATCCATCACCACCTTGTCGATGCTGTTGGCGCGGGCAAAGGCCTGCGCGGCCTTCACCGCATAGCGGTGCAGGCGCATTTCCTGGTCCAGCGGCGGGTCCGGCCAGCGGATGTTGAGGCCGCCGGTGGGCATGTCGAAGTCTTCCGGCAGCACGATGCGCCGGGCCAGCGGGTCGACCTCGACCGACGCCGACGATTCCACCGTCTCGGCAATGGTCTTGAAGCCGACCCAGCGCCCGGTATAGCGGCTCATCGCCCAGCCCAGCAGGCCCATGTCGAGGATGTCCTGCACGCCGGCCGGGTTCAGCACCGGCATCATCGCGCTGACGAATTCGTCTTCGCTGCCATGCGGCAGGGTCGAACTGCGGCAGGCATGGTCATCGGCGGCCAGCGCCAGCACGCCGCCATGGCGCGAGGTACCGGCGGCGTTGGCATGCTTGAACACGTCGCCGCAGCGATCCACGCCCGGGCCCTTGCCGTACCACATGCCGAACACGCCCTGCACGTTGGCGCCGGGGAACAGGTTGGTCTGCTGCGTGCCCCACACCATGGTGGCGCCCAGGTCCTCGTTGAGGCCGGGGGTGAACTTCACCTTGGCCGCTTCCAGGTGCTTGCGCGCACGCCACAGTTCCAGGTCGAAGCCACCCAGCGGGCTGCCGCGGTAGCCACTGACGAAGCCGGCGCTGTCGATGCCTTCGTGCGCATCGCGCAGGCGCTGCATCAGCGGCAGCCGGACCAGTGCCTGCACGCCACTCAGGTAGATCCGCCCCTCGTTGCGGGTGTACTTGTGGTCGAGCGTGTAATCACGGTCGATCAGGTCGGCGGAAGAGGGCGAAGTGAGTTGCGCGGTACTGGTCATGGCTGGCCCGGTAGGATCGGCTGGCACCGGCCGCGTGCGGGCACGCGGCGGGAAAGGCGCGAATTGTAACAGTGGGGCCCGGAAGGCCCGGCACTCGCATCGGCGGCCTTGCTGGGGTTAGGATCGGGGGGAGAGGGGAGGTTGGTGTTTCAACCCGGGGGAAATTTGATGTCAGTTGCAG
Organism: Stenotrophomonas sp.; assembly: GCA_003510825.1. Lineage (GTDB taxonomy): Bacteria > Pseudomonadota > Gammaproteobacteria > Xanthomonadales > Xanthomonadaceae > Stenotrophomonas. The sequence continues at coordinate 1,721 of DOKO01000271.1, read as the reverse complement.
GACAGTTCCTGGCCGGCGTGCTGCTGGTCTCGAGCGCGGCCGCCGCATGGGCGGCACCGGCATTGCCGGCACCGCAGGAATTCTATTTCGACAATGATGCTGCCGCCGCACCGATCATCGTGGTGAGTGGCGCCGGCGAGGACCTGATCGCGCAGCTGTTGAAGCAGCGGGAGCGGGGCCGCAAGAGCCTGGAGGCCACCGCACAGCTGGCGTCGGTGGCCATCGCGCAGGGGCGGGCGGAAGTGGGAAACCAGCTCTACCACGAAGCCATGACCGAAGCGCCCATCCAGAGCATCCTGGGCCGCAGCGTGCGCTGGAACTACGGCTGGGACCTGCTGCGGCAGGGCCAGGCGCTGGCCGCGCTGGAACAGTGGCAGTCGGTGGCCAACAACCTGCGCAGCAATGCGGCGTGGATTCCGCCCACCTATGCACTGGCGTTGTGGCGGGCCGGCCAGCAGCAGGAGGCGGTGAAGTGGTACGCCGCCGCCGTGCGCACCGAGCCGACCCAGTGGAACGACAGCAGCCGTTACCCGGAGCTGCTGCCGGCCTGGCGCGATGACGAGCGCGCCAGCCTGGCGGAAGTGCAGCAGGCCTGGGCCTCGGCGCCGCCGGCCTGGCCGTGAGGCATGACCGCAGGCGCTTGCCGCCTGCGGTGCTGCATCGCACAATCCAACGCGTCGCAGGCGTGTGCCTGAGGGGGAGCCGCCCATGGCCTTCGATGCGTTCGCCCTGATCCTGGCCATGCTCGGGCTGGGCATGCTGTTTGCCCGCCTGCGCGCGTTGCCGGACAACGCCGCCGAGACGCTCAACAAAGTGGTGCTGTACGTCTGCCTGCCCGCGGCGGTGCTGACCTACGTGCCGCGCCTGCAGCTGGATGCCAGCCTGCTGGGGCTGATGGCCACGCCGTGGTTGCTGATGCTGGCCACCTGGGCGCTGGTCAGCCTGGCCACCCGCGTGTTCGGCTTCGCCCGAGACGTGCACGCGGTGCTGCTGATCTGCGTGGCGCTGGCCAATTCCAGCTTCATCGGCTACCCGATGGTGCGCGCGTTGCTGGGCGACGCCGCCTTGCCCTATGCGGTGGTCTACGACCAGTTCGGCACCTTCCTGCTGCTGTCCACCTTTGGCCTGCTGGTGCTGGCGCGCTACAGCGGCGACCGCCCGCCGACGGCGCTTCAGGTGCTGGGCCGCATCGGCCGCTTCCCGCCGCTGTGGGCGCTGCTGTTCGCGCTGCTGCTGATGCCGGCGCAGCCGCCGTCGTGGATTGGCACCGCATTGAAGCAGCTGGCCGACGCGATGCTGCCGCTGGTGATGCTGGCGGTAGGGCTGTCGATCCAGCTGCGCCTGCGCCGCGAGGAGCTGCGTCCGCTGGCGGTGGGCCTGCTGCTGAAGCTGCTGGTGCTGCCGGCGCTGGCGTTGCCGCTGTCGTGGGCGCTGGGCATGCAGGGGCTGATGTTGAAGGCCAACGTTCTGGAGTCTGCGATGCCGACGATGATCACTGCCGCCGCGCTGGCGATCTCGCACCGGCTGGCGCCGCGGTTGGCGGCCGCGCTGGTGGGGTATGGGATCGTGCTGTCGCTGGTTACGCTGCCGGCATGGATGTGGGTACTGGGGTGAGGGTGTTCGGCAGGGCTTGCAGCCCTGCACCCGCTTCAAGCCACGGCAACGTCAACTTCAACGTCAAAAGCTGGCTATCCGTGGGATGGCGGGGCGGGTCCGGTTGA
>DOKO01000275.1:2338-2569 GCA_003510825.1 Stenotrophomonas sp. | reverse complement strand
AGTACAGCCACGGAAGCCGACGCCATGACCACCCGCAAGACTCCGCCGTTCCCCATCGATGACCCGATCAACGACGACGCCAACCCGGCCGACGAACTGAGCACCTTCCAGGGCTGCCTCCGGCGCATCCGCGATGGCGAAGGCTCCGATGGCATGCTCTGGCCGGAAGAAAACCTGTCCGAAGGCCGCCGCCAGTCCCTGGCGCGCATCGACCGCGCGGCCGTCGCCATC
>DOKO01000275.1:498-2164 GCA_003510825.1 Stenotrophomonas sp. | reverse complement strand
GACCGCGCGGCCGTCGCCATCCTCACTGCGGTGGAGATGCTGCATGCGGCCAGTCGCTGCGAGTCGGTGGCCACGCCCAAGCGCCATCTGGATGAGGGCGTGGTCGAGGGGCTGTTCTTCGCCTGCCGCGAACTGGCCGAACTGGTGTGCAGGGAAGTCAGGCCAAGCTGACCGCCCATTCGCACTGGCGGGGCTATTCAAACCCGCTGTCCCGCCACTGGGCTGCCTGATACGCTGCGCCTGCACGCCGCGCCGCGCGGCCCCAAGGATTGTGTGCCATGCCATCAGGGAATGTGTTGAGCCGGTCCATCCTCGCCGCAGCCTTCGTGGTTGCGGCCGCTCTGCCTGCGTTGGCAGGGGCCGCGCCGGAGGCCGAAGCCACCCGGTTCGTACGGGAAACCCGGCAGCTGGAAGTTTCTCCGCTGCAGCCCGGCGCGGATGACATGCGGCGGTGGCTGTTCAACTGGGCGCTGGAAACCCCGGATTATCAGGTGATTATCTGCCCGGTCCTCGGGCTGCCCGAGACCGTGGATGAGGAAACCTCGATCGCGCCGCAGGTGCTTGCACAGCAGACCTTCGGAAACCTGGCGTACCAGATCACCGAAGGCAGCGACGGCGAGGAGCTGGATCGGCAGCTGGCCGGCGTGGAAAGTGCGCTGAAGGCCTACGCGGTGTTCATGAAGGCTGATCCCTCGTTGAAGATCCCGGGCGTGGATCACCTGGCCACGCTGAAAAAGGCCGGCACCCTGCGCGCGCATGTGGCGGCGGTCATTGAGGAGAAATGTGGCGCCGATGCTCCCCGGGAAACCCTGAGCCAGAGCCTGGACGCGGAGGATGCGGCGCCGTCGGACCTCACGGTGTTCCTGGGCGATTTCCTGCGCGGCACCAGCGTGGTCTATCCGATGCAGGTGGGCCAGTGGCAGGCGGTAGATGAGCGCCGGTACGACGATGTACTGGGTGGCGCTTCGGTCCGCTTCGAGCGGCCGGGCGACAAAACCGGCTGGATCGACCTGTACTTCTATCCCGCCGGCGTGCAGGAACCGGCCCAGCGGCGGGAGGCGGCCGAAGGCGAGCGCGAGGCGTTGCTGGACGCGCGCAGGGAACAGATGGCCAGCGAGCGCGACATGTCCCCGCTGCAATCAATGGTGGTGCCGGTCGCCAGTCTCGGGCCCGGTGGGCCTGCACGGGTGGATGCGAACGTGCTGGACTTCGGTTACAGCCACGAGGGCACGGCTTACAGTTCGGTGATGGTCTTCGCGATCGACCGCATGTACGCCATCAAGCTGCGCTACAGCGTGGAGGCGACGGCGGCCAGCCGCGAGCAGGCGCGCCGCGAGGCGGAGACCTTCTTCAAAGCACTGCTGCCGGGCGTTGAGATCACCAGCTTCGGCAGTTGCGGCGGGGTGCCTGCGGCGGATCAGCTGCGGCTGCGCATGGGCTGCGTGGGCGCCGATCCGCAGCTGCCGGTAGTGGGCGAGGGCCAGCGCGAGCTGCGCTTCGAGTACCCGGCGGTCCATGACGCGGCGGGGCAGTAGGTTCGCCGGCCATCTTCATTCCTGAATACGTTCATCGGGCTTTGCCGATTCCGGCATCCGCGCACCCTGCGCACCCGGTGCGACAACGTGTCGCAGCGATATCCGGCCACTTCCTGCGCTGGATCATTGTC
>DOKO01000275.1:0-127 GCA_003510825.1 Stenotrophomonas sp. | reverse complement strand
CGACCGATGATTCCGTTGAAAACCCTTGGGCGCTGGTTGCGCCCGGGCCTGCTGCTGTCGTTGCTGGTGATGCTCACCGGTTGCGATGCAGTGGCCATCCTCAGTCCGAAGGGCCAGATTGGCCAGG
>DOKO01000407.1:2803-2987 GCA_003510825.1 Stenotrophomonas sp. | reverse complement strand
TTTGCAGCGGCTTTCCGGCGCTTCTTGCGCGGCCCACCCGGCCGCCGCAGCGGGGGCGGGTCCATCATCCGCGGTGATCGCCACAGGCCGACGAAGAACGCCAGCAGCGCGGTGCTGAACACCACCGTATCGAAGTTGCCCCAGGCGATGTCCAAGGGGTGGTTGCTGGGCGGCGGCGGCAGCG
>DOKO01000407.1:2320-2610 GCA_003510825.1 Stenotrophomonas sp. | reverse complement strand
GATGAGCTGGACCAGCTGCGCGCTGCCGTCGATCACGCCCTGGTCGATATCGCCGTCGCGGAAGCGCGGCAGGATCGTTTCTTCGATGATGCGCTTGGCATAGGCATCGGGAATCGCGCCTTCCAGGCCATAGCCCGGCTGGATGCGCACATGCCGGTCCTGCACGGCCACCAGCAGCAGCACGCCATCGTCCACGCCCTTGCGCCCCAGCTGCCACTGGTCGTACACGCGCTGGGCATAGGCTTCGATGCTCTCATCACCGGTGCTGCCCACCACCAGCACCTGCAGCT
>DOKO01000407.1:0-2153 GCA_003510825.1 Stenotrophomonas sp. | reverse complement strand
CACCACCAGCACCTGCAGCTGCGCGCCACCGCTGCGTTCGAACAGCGCGCGCGACTGCTGCTGCAGGCGGTCGGTGGTGCTGGCCGAAAGCACGCCGGTGGGATCGACCACCGGCGAATCCAGCACGGGGATCCGGGTCTGGGCGATGGCCAGCAAGGGCACTGCCAACAGCAGCATCGCGCACCACAGGTAGGCCAGCAGGTGCCGGTGCATGTGTTGCGGTCGTGCCATCACCTTCTCCATCATTGTTCCTTCAGCCGCCCTGCCCGGCTTCGATCTGCGCATGCAGCGCCTGCAGGCGCGCCACCTGGGCGTCGAACACCTGCAGGTCCGCATCCACCAGCGCCGACCAGTCTGGTGCGTGGCCCAGCAGCTGCGCCACCTGTTCCTGCGGCGCGCGGTCGAAGCCTTCGGACAACACGGCCAGATAGCGCTGGCGGAAGCCCTGCGGATCCTGCTGCTCCTGCACGTACAGCTGCACGGCGACGAGGCCGGCGAACAGGTAGTTGGCCAGGTACAGCGGATCTTCGTACATCAGCCGCTTGGTTTCCCACGTCGCGCCCAGCGCCGGGTAGCGCTCGGCGAACATGCCGTAGCCGGACAGCACCTTCAGGGTCAGCGCATCGAGATCGTCGGCGGTGCCCAGCGTACCGGCGGCCACGCCCTGGTAGATCGACTGCTCCAGCTGCGCCTCCTCGGAGGCGATGAACAGCTGCAGCACGATGTCATCCAGCAGCGACGTGAGGTAATAGGCCTTCGCGCGCGGGTCCTGCGCCTGCTGGTACAGCTGGTCGCGGAATTCCAGCTCGTTGAAGATGGCGTAGGCCTCGTTCAACCACGAGGTACCGTTGCGATAGAACGCCGACACGTTTCCGCGCTCCATCCATTGCCCATGCACGGCATGCCCGGCCTCATGCACGACCTCCACGTCGCTTTCCAGCGTGCCACCGCGCTGACCGACGAACAGCAGGGAGGGCACGCCTGGGGCTGCGACCGGGAAGGCATCGGCGCTGCGCGGACCCAGCGTCGGGGCCATGTCCATGCGCCGCTGCGCCGGGTCGAGCAGTGCGCGTACTTCACCGGCGTACTCGGGTCCCAGCCCGCGCATCGCGTCGGCAGCGGTATCGCGCACCTGCTCGAGGGTGAGGACCGGCGGTACGAAGCCTGCATCGGGCAGGCTGAGATCCCAGATCTGCGGGTCCGGCGAGCCCATGCGTCCGGCATGTTGCAGCAGCACCTGCTGGTAAGCACGGCGCTGCGGGGCATGGCGCTGCACGGCGGCCAGGGTTGCCTGCACCGCGTCCGGGTCCAGGCCCATGCGGCGGTAGCTGTGCTCAGGGGCGCTGCCATCCCCCTGCAGTTGCGAGGCGCGATCGTTGACCTGCACCAGCGCCAGCAGCGTGCTGGCCATGGCTTCGCGCTGCGATGCCACGCCCTGCCAGTAGCCCTTCCAGCCGGCCTCGCGCAGCGCACGGTCCGGGTGCCGTGACAGCGCCGTGCTGTCCTTGCGGCTGTCCAGCAGCCCGCCGTTGCTGGGGATGGACGGATAGCTGGCGTGCTGCAGCAGCTGCCGCTGCAGGCGTGCGAATGCATCCAGTGCCGGGCTGGCCACCTCGTCCACGGCATCTCCCACGCCTGCAGCAGGCGGCGTGGAGCTGTTGGTGTTGCCCAGCGCACGCGTGCGCAGCCAGGCGTAGGGCGCCATCCAGCGCGCGTCGGCCGGTGCATCGACCAGCGCCTTGCGCGCGATGCCGGCGGCGTCATCGCACACATCCGTGACGGCGCGCTGCGCCTGCACCGGGCGGGAGTCACGTGCATTGCGGGCGGCCTGCAGGTGCAGGTACGCGCGATGACGCTGGCATTCGCCGAGCAGGCGCTCGGCCTGCTGTACGCGCGTAGCGGGGTCCGTCGGGCCGGCATCACGCAGCATGGCGACGGCAGCAGAGAGCCTGGTGCGTGCCGCCTGCTCGGCCGCCGCATCGGCGAACCAGCTGCGGTCGTCGGCGTGCAGCGTCTGCGCGCTGAGCGCGCCGGTGGCGAGCAGCAGCGCGCTGGCGGTGATCGATCGCATCCTGCGGGTGTTCATGACAACGTCCTTTGTAGAGTCGAGCCATGCTCGACTGGTTTCATCCGCAGTCGAGCAGGCTCGACTC
>DOKO01000406.1 GCA_003510825.1 Stenotrophomonas sp. | reverse complement strand
GCCGCCGCAGGCGCTGGATGCGCAGCTGCAGGACGTGCGTGCCGACTGGCCGGTGCTGCCGCCGGTGGCGGTGGGGCTGCCCAGTGAACTGGCCGAGCGCCGACCGGACATCCGCCGCGCCGAAGCAGCGTTGCATGCGGCCACCGCGAACATCGGCGTGGCCAAGGCCAGCTTCCTGCCGCGCATCACCTTGAACGGTGATGCAGGGTTCCAGGCCAAACAGCTGGATGATCTGGACGGCTGGGATGCACACCGTTTCAGCATCGGCCCGTCGATCAGCCTGCCGATCTTCCAGGGCGGACGCCTGAAGGCAAACCTGGCGCTGAGCCGGCTGCAACAGCAGCAGTCCGCGCTGCAGTTCCAGCGCACGGTGCTGCAGGCCTGGCATGAAGTGGACGATGCCATCGATGGCTACGCGGCCGAGCAGCAGCGCACGACGCAGCTGCAGGTGGCGGTGGCGCAGAGCGAGACGGCCCTGGGGGCGGCGCGGCGCCAGTACCAGGCTGGTGTGGTCGACATGCTGGATGTGCTGAGCACCCAGCGCATCGCGCTGGACAACCAGGCCGCGCTGGCCAACAGCCAGGCCACGGCGGCAATGGCGAGGGTGGAGCTGTATCGTGCGCTGGGCGGCGGCTGGTAACGACCAGGAATCGCCGGGCATGGCCCGGCGCTACCCATCGTGGCGGTAGCGCCGGGCCATGCCCGGCGGGTGCGGGCGCCTCAACGCACGTCGCGCAGTTCCCAGTGGTGGCCGGCCAGCAGGCGCAGGCGCTGCTTGAACACATCACTGTCGATGCGGGTGGTGGCCACCAGGTTGATGCGCAGGTCCTTCTGCTCGCCGGTCACGGTGGCGTCCGGGTCGGTCACGCCCCACTGCGGTTCCACGGCGTCCGGGTCGGGCTGCTTGGCCTTCCAGCGCTCGAACAGGGTGCCGCTGCGCAGGGCATCCTGCAGCTCCTCGGCGAAACCGCCGGCGCTCTGCGAATGGAAGGACAGGTCAGGGTCGTTGCCGCGGGCCTTGGACGGGTCGGGCAGGCTGATGTGGTACTGCGCAGGCATGGTTCGTCTCCTTGAGGTGTGGCAAGGCTGGCACAGCCGCAGTGCAATGCTTGTGTACGCCAGAACGGCTTATTCGAAGCGATGCGGCCCATCGGCAAAGCCGATCGTCACCGCGCCCTTGCCGACGTTGACCATGCCGGTCAGGCTCATCACCGACTCGTACACCGCCACGCCGTGGCTGGCGCACAGGTCCTTCATCGCGGCATAGCCGGGCAGGGCACGCAGTTCCTCAAGCTCGCCGCCGTAGCTGACGCAGACGGTGGGGGTCATCAGGCCGTTGCGCACGCGCTGGCCGACCACGCCGAACAGCTTCTGCACGGCGTTGTCGAAGCCCTTGATCTTGGCCACCGGCCCGGTCTCGCCCTTGTAGCCGTGCAGCACCGGCTTGATGTCCAGCGCGCTGCCCAGCGCGGCGCTGAGCAGGCCGACGCTGCGGTCGCCCTTGTGGCGGGCGCGGGCGCGCATGTAGTACAGGTCGCGGGTGACCATGTAGCCGTGCACGTTGCCGAACAGTTCCTCCAGCCGCTCGCGGATCTGCTGCACGCTGGCGCCGCTGTCGCGCAGCCGCACCGCCTCCACCGCGGTCACCGCCTGGGCGGCGAACAGGTTCTGGGTATCCAGCACGCGCAGCGCGAACGGCGAGTTGTAGCCCGCCGCCTGGCGCACCGGCTTGTAGTCGTTGAGGATGGCGAAGCTGGCCTGCAGCGCGTTGTCGTGGATCGGACTACGCGTCTTGGTGATGGTCATGCAGAACACGTGGTCGTAATCGATCACCAGCTGCTGCAGGAACAGATCGCGGATCTGGTTGACGCTGAAGGGGATGGTCTCGGCTTCGGCTCCATGCTCGGCCACGTGGGCGTGCAGGAAGCTGAGCGTCGCCTGCTCGTCGCGGTGGTCGGCCAGCACCGCTTCGCCGATCCGCACGGTGATCGGGAGCACCACGATGTTGTGTGCGGCAATGAAATCCTGCGGCAGGTCGCAGGCCGAATCGACAACGATTCCGATGCGCATCCGGCTCCCCCTCCAGGGCGGTTGTAGGTTCGGAATGTGAAAGCTATCTCAATTTTATCCGGGGCGCGCGAGGGAATCACGCCGCTGCCTGTTCAGCGATTGCGCTGCACCGCCACTGGAAGCGTTACCACAGCCTGCCAGTCCGGACGCTGCAGCAGGCCGGGGTCGGCCAGCACGGCGGCCATCATCGGGTGCGCATCGTTGCCCCAGAACAGTTCGCCATCGATGGACAAGGTCGGCACGCCGAACAGGCCGGCGTCGATCGCGGCCTCGGTATTGCGGCGCAGCTGTTCCTTCACTGACGCTTCGGCGCAGGCCGCCTGCACGTCGTTGATGCCCAGCCGGGCCGCCGGTATGCGCAGCGTTTCGGCGCTGTCACCGGTATTGCCTTCGCGCCAGATCCAGTCGAACAGCACATCCACCGCCTGCGTGCTGGCACCGGCGGCCAGGCACAGGCGCAGCGCGGCCAGCGGGTTGAACGGATGGGCGGGCGGGAAGCGCAGCGGCGTGCCTTCGGCCTGCGCCGTCCACAGCAGCTGCCGGTAGATGAAGCGGCGCTTGGCCGGAATCTCGGCCGGGCCAAGGTTGCCCAGGTGGTGCAGCACCGCGCCGAAGGCGATCGGCACCGGCTGGATGGCCGCGAACTGCGGCAGCTGCTTGACCTTCTGCCAGTGCAGGTAGGAGTAGGGCGAGACGAAATCGAAGTACCAGCGCAGGGTCGGCATCGGCGGATTCCTCGGGGTCAGGGCTGCGCGTTGTGCTGCAGGTAGCGGTCACGCAGTTCGGTCTGGCGCGAACGCATCGGCATGGCACGGCCGCCCAGCCAGACCTGTTCGGCGTAGTGGGCCACATCCAGCGGGTCGCCTTCCCACAGCACCAGGTCGGCGCGCTTGCCCGGCTCGATGGTGCCGATCTGGTCGGCCACGCCCAGCACCTGTGCGGGCACCCGGGTCAGCCCGGCCAGGCCATCGGCCCAGGGCAGGCCATTGGCCACTGCATTGCCGGCCAGCTGGCGCATCTTGCGGGCATTGTGCGAGGCATCGTCGCGCTGGGCGAAGCTGACCGGCACGCCCGCACGCTGCAGGCGCGCGGCGTTTTCCAGGGTGGCGCCGATCTGGTCGAAGCTGGTGGGCAGGTTGCCCAGCGCATCGACGAACACCGGCACCTGCGCTGCCGCCAGTTCCGCGGCCATCTGCCAGGCCTCGGCGCCGCCGGCGATGGCGATCTTCACCTTCTCGCGTGCGGCCCAGCGCAGCAGCTGGCGGATGTCGGCGGCGCGGTC
>DOKO01000445.1:1001-10177 GCA_003510825.1 Stenotrophomonas sp. | reverse complement strand
CTGGGCGGTGCTGGTGCCCTACGCCAAGGCCCGCACCGGCGTGGACGACGGCACGCTGGGGCTCATCCTGCTGTGCCTGGGTGCGGGCTCGCTGACCGCCATGCCGGTGGCCGGCGCACTGGCCGCGCGCTTCGGCAGCCGCCGGGTGATGGTGGCCACCACCGCCATCATCTGCACCAGCCTGCCGCTGCTGGCGGTAGCCCCCAACGCCTGGCTGCTGGGCGCGTGCCTGCTGCTGTTCGGCGCCGGCATGGGCGCCATGGACTGCGTGATGAACATGCAGGCCGTGGTGGTGGAACGCGAATCAGGCCGCGCGATGATGTCCGGCTTCCATGCGTTCTTCAGCATCGGCGGCTTCGTGGGTGCCGCACTGATGACCGCCCTGCTCTCTGCACACGCGGGCCCGTTGGCAGTGTGCCTGGCCGGCAGCGCGGCCATGGTGCTGCTGGCCGCGGTGGCGGCCGCGCACTGGCGTGGCGAAACCCTGCAGCAGGATGGCCCGATGATCGCCTGGCCGAAGGGCGTGGTGCTGTTCCTGGGCGTGCTGGCCTTCATCGTGTTCCTGGCCGAGGGCGCGATGCTGGACTGGAGCGCGGTGTTCCTGGCCGACGTGCGCGACGTGACGCCTTCAATGGCGGGCCTGGGCTACGGCGTGTTCGCGCTGACAATGACCGTGACCCGCCTGTTCGGCGACGCCGTGGTGGAACGGCTGGGGCGCATGCGCGCCATCGTGGTGGGCGCGCTGCTGGCGGCCGTGGGCTTCGCTGTGCTGACCTGGGTGACGCCGTGGCAGGCATCGCTGCTGGGCTACGTGCTGCTGGGGCTGGGCTGCGCGAACATCGTGCCGGCGCTGTTCTCGCTGGCGGGCAATCAGACGCGGATGCCGGAAGGCGTCGCGGTTACCGCGGTGACGACGCTGGGGTATTCGGGCGTGCTGGCGGGGCCGGCGTTGATTGGCTTTGCCGCGCACGGCGCGGGGCTCGTTGGGGCATTCATGGGCGTGGCGGGGTTGCTACTGGGGGTGGCGGTGTCTGTGCGGTGGTTGAGGGTTTGAGGGTGTTGTTGCATCACTGTCCGCTTTCGGCCAGAAGCGGACGCAACCCGCCTGGACTATTTACCCCGAACACTGACTCGTTGACAGTCGTCTCCGGCCTGGATGGGGGATCCAAGCGGATTGTGGCTAGCTGAATTGGCCCGCCAGCGACTCCTCGCGATGGCGCTGGATTGGCTTTGCTAAGGTAGGAAGGAGGCATAGGCTATAGGCCGTTAACTTGACTCCGCAGACCCACCGATGAACTCCAGCCTTGAACTCCTGAGAACGGCTGTAAAACAATTCTCATTGTCTGCGACCTCACCTCGGTTCTCGCTCCCCTATCTGGAGCTTCGCGATGAGGTGGCCGAGGCCGAGTTACCCATTAGCGCGCAGATGAACTCGACCTACTTGGTCATTGAAGGGGAGCTGCGGGTCACGCATGCAACGGGAGAAGATCTTTACAGGGCCGGCGACCTGTTCTTCCCCTCCGCGTATAGAAGTGTTCCCTCTCACGTAGTGGCCGGAGCCAGTGGCGATAGGTATCTGGCGCTGCACTTCAGCTTCACTGCAGAAGATGTCACCTCGGTAGTACTTGAAATGGACTTGGACTCTGTACTTCAGGAACACGCTGAGCATGCCCAGATCCCTGATGACGGCAGTTGGTTGGAAGCCTTCACAGCCTTGGCGCTTAGGATCGTCTTGGCTGAAACCCAGGGCCCCACTGGGCGCTTCTTGACCAATCATTACAAGCGCGAGTTGATCTACACCTTGGTGAGCGGATCAGCGGGCCGCGCGTTTGTCTCAGCGTACTCGGCATTCCAGCAGTCGCGGGAAATTTTCAATACGAACGACTGGATCCGAGGCAACTACAAGTCTGGGATGGCGGTAGATGACCTCGCCGATAAGGCGAACATGAGCGTCTCCTCGTTCCACCGCAAGTTCAAGGCAGCGATCGGGATGGGTCCGCTGCAGTGCCAGAAGCAGTTGCGCCTTACAGAAGCTCGAAGATTGATGATCGATCAGGGATTTAGCGTTACCGAGGTTGCCTTGGAAGTTGGCTACGAAAGCGTCTCGCAGTTCAGCCGCGAATACCGCCGCATGTTTGGGCAGCCTCCCCAGCGCGATGTGCACGAGGTGCTAAGAGGCAGGAAGATTGCCGAGTAGTGCCATTACCCAGTCCTGCTCAAGACTGAACGAGCTCGATCACTGACGGGAAGCGGCATTGGCTGAGGAGAATTAGGCAAGCCCGTCTTCAACCATCGGCGGACAATTCGCGGCGTTCCCGGACCAGCGTGGTCTGGGTTATCCACGGAGACGAAGCGATGTCGACTATGCGAGCCATTCAGGTTCCTGCCCCGGGCCAGCCGATGGAGTTGGTAGAGATCCCGCGCCCTGAGCCGGGCAAGGGTCAGGTGCGCCTGCGCGTCCAGGCGTGTGGCGTCTGCCACGGTGAAGCCAAGATCATTGAGGGCTGGGCAAATGCCTACCCGCGCATTCCCGGTCATGAAGTGGTCGGTATCGTCGAAAAGCTGGGCGAAGATGCGCAGCTGTGGGAAATCGGCCAGCGCGTTGGCATTGGCTGGGACGGTGGCCACAATCAGACCACGGCGCTGACCACCGAGGGTGGCTACGCCGAATACATGGTGGTCAACGAAGGTGCCCTGATCCTCATCCCTGAGGAACTGGCCTCGGAAGAGGCAGCGCCGATGCTGTGCGCCGGTGAGACCGTGTTCAGCGCGATCCGCAACAGCTCTGCGCGTGCCGGCGATGTCATTGCCATCTCTGGCATCGGCGGCCTTGGCCACCTGGCTATTCAGTATGCCAAGAAGGTAGGCCTGTTTGTCGTGGCTATCTCCGGCAATGCAGGCAAGGCCGATTTAGCAAAGCAGCTCGGCGCCCATGAATTCATTGACGCTTCCAAGGAAGATGTTGCGGAAGCTCTGAAGGCACTCGGCGGTGCAAAGGTGATCATTGCCACTGCTCCGGATGGCAAGACCATCTCCAGCCTGATCAACGGCCTTGGCAAGGATGGTGAACTGATCATCGCTGCTGTCTCCGATGACGATCTGGGCCTGTCCGCGATGGATTTCCTGAAGGGTCCGAACATTGTGCGCGGCACCTTCACCGGCAAGACCAAGGAACTGTCGGAGGCCCTTCGCTTCAGTGTGCTTGCTGACGTGCGTCCGATGATCGAGGTTTTCCCGCTGGAAATGGCTCGCCAGGCCTACGAGGAGATGATGTCCGCCCGAACCAAGTTCCGCGCAGTCATCTCAATCTCCAACTAAAGCTCATCTGAGCGGCGTGATAAGTCGTACCGGGCCGGACATCTGTCGCCGGCTCGGTAGCGTCCCCACACCCGACCAACGGGACGACTAATGAAGAAATATATGAAAGTGACCAGTCTTCTGGTCATGAGTTGCATCGCCGGCCCCCCGGCGGCCGCGGCGCACTGTCGTGTCGACGGCCCCTCCGAGCAGCAAATCGAAAAGCTCAGCGCAACCGCCTTTGCCGAGGCCAAGAAGCTCGGCGTTCACATCAGTTTTTCTGTTGCCGACGACAAGGGCTGGCCGCTTTACTTCAAGCGCGATCCTGAGGCGATGCTGGTGACATCAGTCCTGGTCCCTAAAAAGTCCTACACATCGGCCATCATGAAGATGCCGTCAGGCGATCTGGCCGCTCTGACCAAGCCAGACGGCCCTTTGTACGGACTGAACACCGCTGATCCCAAGATCATCCTGTTTGCCGGCGGTTACCCGCTCACCTGCAACGGCAAGGTCGTTGGAGCGTTCGGCGTGGGTGGCGGCTCGTGGGTACAGGACGAAGCAATCGGCAAGGCTGTCAAGGACGCCTACCAGGCCTTCGGCCGATAAGAGCATCACCTCAGTCGGCGCCACATGCATGGCGCCGTCTCAGGCATATCCGGCTGGTCATCAGGTTCATTTTTTTACGCAACACCGATGCCAGCACCCCGGAGATGCGATCATCGGTGGACGCTCGTTTCAATGGCGTATGTCCGCTATCGGCCAGAAGCGGACATCAATTGAGCGTGCGTGCAGAGTCTCAGCCAGGCGGGCTCAGCTTGGACATCCGGCCTCCGTCGACAGCCGACGTCTGGCCCGTGACAAATGATGCCTCCTCCGATGCAAGCCATGCCACCAGTGACGCAACCTCCCCGGGCTGACCGGTTCGACCACGGGATGGATCGCATGCAGCTCATCCCGAAAGCGCTGTTGTTCATCGGCGGAACGGTCGAACGCGGCATTCAACCCGGGTTCGATCCAACCAGGGGCAACCTCGTTGCATCGGATGCCCTCACTACCATGGTCCAGCGCGACGGCGCGCGACAGTGCGTGCAGCCCCCGCCTTGGATGCCGCGTAGGCAGCGTGATGCGGGTTCGCCCCCAGCCCCTCGATGGCGCCGATGTTGACGATGGATCCTTTGGCCTTGCGCAGCATTGGCACTTCCATCGCCCAACCCCTGCATGCAGCTGACTGATGCAGCTGACTATGAGGGGGGCGTTCCTTGCGGCAGTGATAGGCCAAGTCTTGGATTGGCGTCCGCCGCCCCCTGCTGACACCGAAGGTGGCGGAAAGCGCCAGTAGTGGGTGTGCGGCAGCCGCGTTTTGGGTCAGTTCCGAAACGGGCGTCGCCGAATGTGCTCCACGCGCCCTCCCGCAGTGATCAGGGTAGAGATTGCCCATCCGCTTGAAGCGTCCACCGGGGCGAGCAACAAGATCTCAATGCCAGTCCCCAGTGCCTTGCCTTTCCACATTTCCACCGAGCTTTCACCGGACACGCTGTGCAAGCCCAACTCCAGCGCCAGTTCTATCAGGTCACGCCTTTCTTGAATCCGGTCGAGCACACTGCACAGCGCATCAAAGCGGTCATCCCTCACTCCCCCTTCCATCGGTCCTGCCTGCGTTCCACCATCGTTTCCAGATTACTTCATGGCCGATATAGCGCGACGCGGCCGATCTGAATCAGTCAGGGGGATGCCGGTTTTCTGACACCGGATGTGCCTACGTTATCCCGCCGCGTCACCGGAAACTGGTCCAGCACCCATCGTTTGACGCCCTACAGCCATCCCCGTCGACGCCCGACGACTATGGAAGCCGCGCCCAACCCCGCCATGATGCCCACTGCGATCCAGAACCCTTCGGTCTTCATGCCGAAGAAGTTTGCATCGAAGTTCATGCCCAAGGCACCCGCAATGACGGCCAGCAAGCCCGTCACCACCGTTACGAAGGTCAGCAGCTTCATGCGCTCGTTGGTCTGGAGCTCGGTCTGGGTGCTGAACAGCTGGAAGCTCCCCACAACCAGCTCTCGGGCGTTCTCAACCACGTCCAGCGCCCGCTCGAACCGATCGTCCAAGTCGCGCAGGTGCCGCGCCACGTCTTCGGCACCGTCTGGCACGAAGTCTGGTCGGGACAGGCCGTCGAAGACCGCGCGGTGCGGTGCCAACATCCGTCGCAGTCGAGATGCCGCGGCTCGAAGCGTGGCGAGCTCGGGCAAGGCCGAACGGCCCGGGGGCTGGTCGGACAGGATCCGGCTTTCCAAGCGTTCGATCTCCACCTCAAACAGCGCAACGGCGGAGAAGTACGTGGAGAGATGCCAGTCCAACAATGCAGCGACGAAGCTCGCCTCGCCCAAGCAGCCGATGTCGCGGGCGCTCTCAGGCTCGCGCTCCCGCAGGTCGGCCAAGAAGGCAATGTCATCGTCGTGGTGAGTCACGACAAAGTTGGGCCCGGCGAGCACGGTCAGCACCGCGCCCTGGAACTTCAGTCCTTTACCGCGTAACACCGCCACCACGCGCGCCATGAAATGGTCGGCGAACTTTTCCAGGCGGGGATTGGTGGAGATGGGGGCGTTGGGGAGGGATGCTGGGTTCAACTTCAAGGCGCGCCACACCTGATCGACTTGATGAGTCGGCGTTCCGCAAAGATCCACCCAAAGCAGCTCGTCGTCGCTGGGAGTAATGCTGGGAAGATCGTCCAGGCTGAGCGTGCAACTGCCTTTCTCTCGGTAAACCTTGATGGTCAAGCCACTTTCAGCAACATCGGAGGTGTTCATGCGGAGATCTTGCCGAGGGCGGGTTGTGGCAGGCGTGAAGACCAAACACCTTCCCAGGCCATGCAGCGCTGAGGGTATGCCCCAGCTCAGTCGCCCGGCTCAGTGCCTCGCCCGTTGGCGGAGCCAAGAAACCCACCGTTGCCCCCGCGCTGCAACGACGGATGCCCCCACCGCGATCAAAGGCTGTTCAGCACTCGGCGTCCGCGATTCGCACGTAAGCTTCCGTCATGGCCGCAGAAAAATCGGTCCCGCATCGGAACGCATTCAGCAACGCGCCCAAGAGATAGCGGTGCTCGTCCACGGGGAACAAGTCCACGTGGTTTTCTCCCTCGCGGTTAGCGTGCTTTACTGCATTCCGAAGGCCCACCATGTCTTCTTTAATGTCACGGTAGGCCAGATCCTGGCGGGCGCACATCTGCTTGGCCACGTTGAGCATGTGCTCACCAATGGTGGGGGTGTCGTTGGCTGGGGGAAGTGCCCGAAGCATGTCCTCCGCCGTGCCGGCCAGAAGCACCACGGTGGCCGGGTGCCGCCCTGCCAGATACAGCATGCACGCCGCTTCCAAATGGCCGATGGCGA
This sequence comes from Stenotrophomonas sp., assembly GCA_003510825.1. Classification (GTDB taxonomy): domain Bacteria; phylum Pseudomonadota; class Gammaproteobacteria; order Xanthomonadales; family Xanthomonadaceae; genus Stenotrophomonas. Next base: position 3,494 of record DOKO01000445.1, on the reverse strand, counting down.
TGTCCAGCTTGCTCAAACGCATGGGACCACGCCTTTAGTGGGATTGGCCATCATACCTTTTGCAGACCATGCCCTGGGCCGCGTGCCGTCCTGACACAGCAAAGGAACGCGAAGCACAGTTTGGGCGCTTACGGTGGTGTCGTGTTTGTCCGCCTCCCCTCATCCAAGCGGGCGTGAGAACCTTGCGTGCAGGCCCCTTCACACCCCTTCGCCGGCGGGCGGCGCATGGTGATCCCTCTTCCTCACTGGGATGCATCCATGGCTATCAAAACGGCTGAAGAACTGTTCGTGCACGAGCTTTCCGACATTTACAGCGCCGAAAAACAGCTGACCAAAGCCCTGCCTCGCCTAGCCCGCGCGGCCGAAAATCCCGACTTGGCAGCGGCTTTCGAGACCCACCTGGAAGAGACGCAAGGGCAGATCGAACGCATCGACCAGGTCGTCGAGGTGCTGGGCATCCGCCTCAAGCGCATCAAGTGCGCAGCAATGGAAGGCCTGGTGGAGGAAGGGAAGGAAGTGATTGACTCGATTGAGAAGGGCCCCGTCCGGGATGCGGCCCTGATCGGCGGTGCGCAGAAGGTCGAGCATTACGAAATCGCTTCCTACGGCACCATCGCAGCCCTCGCCAAACAGCTGGGCTACAAAGACGCCTTGCCCTACCTCTTGGAAACCCTCGAAGAGGAAAAGGCGACGGATGAAAAGCTCACGTTGCTGGCCGAGCAAGGCGGCAACCAGAGCGCTGCCAGCAAGAAGTAACCCCGGAACGGGCCTTCGGGCCCGCTCTCCCTCAGGAGCACAACATGTGGCGTCGCAATGGGCTGTCGATCGTGCTTTTTGCGTTGATGGCCGTGTTCTTGGTGGCACAAGCATTGACCGGCTGGCAGGTCCACAACGAGGAACTGGCCCAGCACGGCCTGCCCTCCCTGACGTTTCTGAGCTACCTCACCACGGGCCACTTCAGCAGCGCCACGTTCGAGAACTGGGAAAGCGAGTTCCTCCAGATGGGCATGTATGTGCTCCTGACCGTGCGGCTGCGACAAGCGGGATCCGCTGAATCCCGGCCCTTGGATCCGGCGGAAGAGGACTCCCGCGTTGAGCCGGGTGCAACCCCTTGGCCCGTCCGCAAGGGCGGACTGTGGAAGGGCCTTTACGGTCACTCATTGGCCATTGCCTTTTTCTTCCTCTTCTTGATGTCATTTGCCCTACACGCCTTGGGAAGCTGGAGGGCAAAAGCCGCCGAGAATCAGCTAGATGGCTTGGCTGCGCCCTCCTTTCTCGATCACCTCTTCAGCAGCGACTTCTGGTTCGAGTCCATGCAGAACTGGCAAAGCGAGTTCTTGGCCGTGCTCGCCCTAGTGGTGCTGACCATCTTCCTCCGGCAAAAGGATTCGCCGCAGTCGAAAGCGGTAGAAGCGCCTCACTCGCAGACGGGGGACTGACGTGCCCAAGCCCGCGCTCCTGATCATCGACCTGTTCAGTCGGTTTGACTTCCCGGACGGTGAGCGCTTGGCCCCTTTGGCCGTGGAGGCCGCGGCATCCGTCGCGACGCTGCGCCGGCTGTTTGATGAACAGCGCTGGCCCGTCATCTACGCCAATGACAACTTCGGCAACTGGAAATGTGGCTTTCGCGAGCTGGTCGACGAATGCACGAACACGCCTGGCGCGCCACAGCGCATTGCCCAGCTGCTGCGCCCCGGCCCGGACCACTACACCATTCTCAAGCCCAAGCACTCCGCGTTTCTGTCCACCCCGCTGCAGATCCTCTTGGAGAAGGTCGAAGTCGGCCCTCTGGTGTTGACCGGCATGGCGATGGACTCCTGCGTTCTTGCAACGGCTATCGATGCCAACTCCCGAGAACATGAGTGCCTCGTGGTGTCGGACGCGGCAGCCGTTCTTCCTGAGCGCCGCCAAGCGACGTTGGATGTGCTGGACAAGTCTGGGGTCGCCAAGACCCTCTCATCGGATGAAGTAATCGCCGCGCTGCTGTCCTGACAGGTGACAGGCGCGGTTTATTACGTCCGGTTTGGCGGCGACACGAACGGCTTTAAATACGCCTGCAGCAAGCCTATGGCTTCACCGGCACTTGGTCTTCCGCCATCCGCCGTCGCGTCGTCTGACCAGTCCGCATTCACCACGCGGCGCAGCTGGGTGGGGTCGGCCAGCAGCCAGCGCATCGGCCAATCCGGGACCAAGCGACCTCCTGGTCGCCCGCGTCCCAACTCTTGTGGCCCCATGTGGTGTGGGGAACGCTGAACCCGGGCGAACGCCACGTCGAGGCCCGCTGCGGGCCCCTCCAGGTATTGAAGGAAATGGATGCCGTCGAACAACAAGACTCCCGTGACCCCTACTTCGCGGTTGAAGGCTGCCGCTTCATCCACCAAAGCATCCAAGTGCGAGGGGTTCCAAGGTTGGACCGCTGTGCTAAGGAAGGCCATTGCAAGGACGGGCATCGGGAAGCTCTTTCAACCACTGACGCTTCCACACTAGCCGGTG
>DOKO01000445.1:611-875 GCA_003510825.1 Stenotrophomonas sp. | reverse complement strand
CGCTTCCACACTAGCCGGTGGGCCAGAAACATCCGGTGACGGACGATCGGGCCCATTCAGCCAAATGGGCTCACTCCTTTTGCGCCCATCTCGCCAGGTTCTGATGGAGAGCATCGATGCCCTCCCAGGGATCCTTTCGGCGGCGCTTGAGCTTTGCCGGCACGTCCTTGATCGTGAACGCGTCGGCCCGCTTCAGCTTGGCCAACTCATTCCATGCCAAGGGCATTGCTACCGGAGCGCCTGGCCGGCCCCGCAGCGAATAGG
>DOKO01000445.1:0-382 GCA_003510825.1 Stenotrophomonas sp. | reverse complement strand
GGCCACGGCGGTGGCACCCCGGCCATTGCGCAAGTAGTCCACGAAGATTCGCTTGTTTCGCAGGCTTTTGGTGGCGGTCGCCAGGAAGCGCTGGGGTTCGGACTGCGCCAACGCGTCGGCGAACCCCTTGGCGAACCGCTTGGTCAAATCCCAGTCGCACCCGGGGTCGAGGGGCACCACGACATGGAGTCCCTTGCCTCCTGACACCCGAAGGAACGACTCGAGCTCCAGCTGGGCCAGGAGCTTTCGAATGTCGGTGGCGGCCTTTTTGACCTCTGCGAAGGGCACGTCCGGGCCCGGATCCAAGTCGAACACAACCCTATCAGCCCGGTCCGGCTCCTCCGCGTGGCTGCCCCATGGGTGGAACTCCAAGGCATTGAAC
>DOKO01000031.1:2661-2898 GCA_003510825.1 Stenotrophomonas sp. | reverse complement strand
GTGGCTCCAGCCAGCCATGGCCTGGCTCTACTCGTCGCCGGGCAGCGCGCCTAACCCTCAGCCGCAATCGCCTAACAATCCGTCCTCGGGTCGCCCCCTCGAATTCCTACAGTGTCCGTGCCGCGCGATCACCGCGCCCTGCACAGGAAGCCCCCATGTATGACTCCAATGCGTTGCTCACCCTCGCCCCGTGGCTGCACCACCGCGTCTCGGCCAGCCGCTTCGTCCCCGACCTGC
>DOKO01000031.1:1263-2483 GCA_003510825.1 Stenotrophomonas sp. | reverse complement strand
GATGGACAGGGCCGTGATCGAACGACTGGTCCTGCAGGCCACCCGCGCGCCGTCGGCCTTCAACCTGCAGAACTGGCACTTCGTGGCGGTGCGCGATGCGGCCGCCAAAGCACGCCTGCGCGCAGTGGCCTATGGCCAACAGAAGATCACCGATGCATCGGTGGTGTTCGTGATCTGCGGCGTCACCGGCGAGCACGAGCAGGTGGCGCAGCGGCTGGCGCCTGCGGTGGCGGACGGATCGCTGCCTGCGGACGTGGCCGCAACCTGGGCCGGCTGGGCCAGCAAGGCCCATGCGCACGATCCTGTACTGCAGCGCGATGAAGCCGTGCGCTCGGCGTCGCTGGCGGCGATGACCCTGATGCTGGCCGCACAGGCCGAAGGCCACGCATCATGTGCGATGTCCGGCTTCGATCCCGCCGGCGTCGCCCGCGAATTCGCGCTGCAGCCAGCGCAGCTGCCGGTGATGCTGGTGGCCGTCGGCCAGGCGGCCAGCCTCGACGAACGGCAGAAGGCACGACGCCCGGTGGCCGACGTGCTGCGCATCGTCTGAGCGGAGACCGCCATGACCACATTGAATCCCCCGCGCCGCAATGACCGCGTCGCATGGCTGATCACCCGCGTGCTGCTGTCGTTGGTGTTCCTCAGCTCAGGGCTGGCCAAGCTGTTCGATTTCCAGGGCGGCATGGCCGACATGCAGTCGGCCGGCCTGCATCCCGCGTGGCTGTTCAACCTGACTACCGCGGCGGTGCTGCTGGCCGGCGCGGCATTGATCCTGCTGGACCGGTGGATGATGGTGGCCGCCGTCGGGCTGTCGCTGTTCCTGCTGGGCACCATCGTACTGGTGCACCACTTCTGGTCACTGTCCGGCGAACCCGCGCAGCACGCGCTGTTCTTCGCCCTGGAACACCTGTCATTGATCGGCGGGCTGCTGGCCGCAGCGCACGCCAGCAGCAGCCGGCGTCAACCCGGCTAGGGCAATGGCCGCCTGCCGCCAAATGCGGTGGGCGGTCGGCCATGGAAACGACTGAACGCCGCGCTGAAGCTGGACACATGCGCATACCCCACCCGATAGCCCACCACCGACACCGGCAGCCCGTCCTGCAGCAACGCAAGCGCCTGCTCCATGCGTAGCCGCTGCAGGAACTGGCGGGTGCTGCAACCGTGCACCGCACGCAGCGCGCGCTCTACCGAAGCAGGTGCCACCGCCAGCGTGCTGGCCA
>DOKO01000031.1:753-1059 GCA_003510825.1 Stenotrophomonas sp. | reverse complement strand
CCACCGCCAGCGTGCTGGCCAGCCAAGGCAGATCGACAGCACGATCAAGATGCGCACACAGCAGCGCCTGCGCGCGCCAGGCCAGCGATTCGTCCACCGGGCTCACGGTGGAAACCGCCGGCACGTCCAGTTGCCGCAGCTGCAGGCTGAGTAGCTGCAGTGCGGCGACATGCAGGTCCAGCGGCTCCGCCCGCTGCGCCTGCAGCTGGGCAACGCGGCTGGCCTGCAGCTGCACGCCTTCGGCATTGCGGCCGCGGTACAGCGTGCGCGGTCGCGCATGCACGCCCTGCACCGGCAGCAACGACT
>DOKO01000031.1:0-616 GCA_003510825.1 Stenotrophomonas sp. | reverse complement strand
CAGGCCGTAGGCGATCACTACGGGTTCTGACACGACCAGCCGCAGCTGGCGGACCCATTGACCACCGGCCACCTCCCGTTCGCCCTGCGCCCGGGTGAAGGTCGCCACGGTGCCATGGCCGGGCAGGAACTCGAACCGTTCGCCATCGACGTCACGGGTCCGTGCATGCCCCTGCAGTGTCCACACCATCATCAGCGCTGGCGCCGGATGGTGGATCTCGTGCACCTCGTGCGTCGGCGCGTGCAGGCGGAAGTGCGAATGCAGCAGCTGCAGGCCCGGGGCCAGCATCATCTGTTCGTGATGGCCCTCGCCCAGGTCAGCGTCGATGCTGTACCGGGAACGGCCGGGGGCGGCATGCAGGGAAGACATGCCGCCATGCTAGGCCTGCCGCGCCCGGGCAATGCCTGCCCGGTGCGCGGCGATGGCTGGCAGATGCCCTGCCTGCCCTCAGCGCTTCAACCGCTGGTCGCGCGCCTGCTGGTCGGCCACGGCCTTGTCCAGCTCGGCCTGCAGGGCCGGCTGCTGAACCGGTGCATCCAGCACGTAGACCTTCACGCCGTGCGCCGGCACCTCCACCTTCAGCGTGCGCTTCACCTTCAGCTCGCCGCCGCCCAGC
>DOKO01000264.1 GCA_003510825.1 Stenotrophomonas sp. | reverse complement strand
TCGATGCCGGCCTTCATCATCTTCTTCAGCGACGCCTCGGTGCGCGCCTGTTCCTTGGCGAACCACAGGTAGCGGCTGCCTTCGCTGGCCATCTGCTGCCACTGTGCGGCGGTCACCAGCACGGGTGCGGTGTCGGCCTGGCGCGCGGTGGCGGCCGGGGCCGCCAGCAGCGGCGCGGCCGGCAGCAGGGCAAAGGGAACGGCCAGGGCCAGGGAAACGAACAGCGGCTGCAACCTCATCGATCAACTCCGGTGCTGGTGCGGGACAGGGCAACCTCGCCCACCTTGGGATACCAGTCCACCCCCGTGGCCTCGCGCGCGGTCATTGCCAGCGTCGGATCGGCACCGGTGGCGGGCAGGGCAGGGGTGGGCGTCCACAGGCCACTGGCGGCCTGCTGCAGGGTCACACTGCGGCTTTCGACGCCGCTGGGGAACACGGTGCTTGCCTGCGGCGACTGCACGTTGCCGCTGAAGGCGATGCCGGCCAGCGAACTGGCGGCGGTGGGCGGGTTCTTGCTGGTGCGGTTGACGATCAGGTTGGCGCTGAAGCGGCTGTTGCTGGCGGCCACGTCGATGCCCTTGGCAGCGTCATGGCCGACGCCGAAGCTGATCTTCGCCACATCCACGAACGTGTTGCGGCTGATGGTGGCGTTGACCACCGGCGCATAGCCGGACAGCGGCGGATCGGCCTGCGCGTCCATGATCGCCAGCGCCGAGCGGTTGCTGGAACCGGCCAGGCGCTCGAAGTAGTTGTTGCTGACGGTCTGGTCGGCGTTGATGATGCGCACGCCGCCGGTGCCGGCCTTGTCGTCGCCGAGGAAGACGTTGTCGAGCACCCGGTTGCCGTTGCCGTGGCGCAGGGTCAGCGCGCCGGCCGACCGATAGAAGACGTTGCCGCGGTAGGTGTTGCCACCGGACTTGTTGGAGACGATCTCGGTCTCGCCGTCGCAGCCTTCGAACCAGTTGTTTTCCACGGTGCTGTTGGAATCGCTCAGCGAGGTATCGCTGGTGCCGACGCGGATCGTTTCGCCGCCGTTGACGCCGAGCAGCGGGCGCGGCCCGAACCAGTTGTGGTCGATGCGGTGCTGGTTGTCCAGGCCCTGGGTGGCATCGCGCACCACCACCACGGTCGGCCCGGCATTGGTCTTGCCGCGCAGCTGGCTGTGGTCGAGGCGGTTGTGGCTGCCGTACAGCGACACCCAGTAGTCCTGGTCGCTGGCATCGGGGTTGGTGTAGTCGTCGATGACCAGGCCGGTCACCCGGCTGTGGCTGGCCACCGCCTTGCTCGATTCGCGGAAGGCCACCACCGCGTCGCCCGGCGTATGGCCGTTGCGGAACACCAGGTTGGAGACCTGCAGGTAGCTGCCGGCCAGGCGTAGGTCCGAGCGCCCGCTGAGGATCACCTTGCCCGGGGTCTGCGCGCGCAGGGTGATCGGCGCGGCCTCGGTGCCCTGGCCCTTCAAGAGCAGACGGGTGTCGGTCCAGGTGCCGTCGGCCAGCACGATTTCATCGCCGGGCTGCAGGGCGGCCGCGGCGGTGGTGAACTCGGCGGCATCGTGGACCAGCCAGCTGGCGGCCTGTGCCGACGAAGTGGTCAGGCAAATTGCCAGACCAGTTGCGAGGAATGATCCGGGAAACCGGTTGGACGGGCGGTACGAAGTCGATTCGGTGCGCATGAAGTCCTTCCAGGGACGGCCGGGCCGTCGTTTCGGGTGGGTGTGCATACCACTTGCGGGGCTTGTTGTAAGCCAGTTTCCGCGCAAAGTCATGCTGCATCAGCACATTTAATGACGGCCAAGTGGTATGAAACAAAGGTATTAAGAAAAATCCAGTCCAGTTGGTTGACATTTCCATGTCCGCATGTCGAAGCTGCGTCCACGCCTGCCAACCAGGCGATCCTTTGGGAGGAGGAAACCATGCGGCAATCTGCCGGAGCTGTACGCACCATCACGCTGTCACCCACGCCCCTCGTCGTGGCATTGCTTGCCGCGCTGGCCGCCGCTCCGCTGGCGCAGGCGCAGTCCACCACCGGCAGTGCCGGGCAGGACGCCACCACGCTTGACCAGGTGCAGGTCACCGGCATCCGCGAATCGATGCAGAGTTCGATCAACAAGAAGCGCGACGACACGGTCATCGCCGACGTGCTCTCGGCCGACGACATCGGCGACCTGCCGGCACCGTCGCTGGCCGATGCGATCGAAACGCTGACCGGCGCCGCCTCGACCCGCGACAAGACCGGTGCTTCGGAGATTTCCATCCGCGGCCTCGGCGCCTTCCTCAGCAGCACCAATTTCAACGGCCGCGAGATCACCAACGGCAGCGGCGACCGCTCGGTGAACTTCAACATGTTCCCGGCCGAGCTGATCAATACGGTGGCCATCTACAAGACCCAGCGCGCCGACATCATCGAAGGTGGCGTGGCCGGCACCATCGGCCTGGAAACAGTGAAACCGCTGGAATACGGCAAGCGCTCGGTGCAGTTCGACCTGCGCGGCAGCTGGGCCGAGTATGACAAGAAGTACCGCGATGACGATGGCATCGGCTACCGCGGCACCGCCAGCTACATCGACCAGTTCGAGTTCGGCGACGGCCAGAAGCTGGGCATCTCGTTGGGCTTCCAGCGCCTGGACGGCACCGACCCGGAAGAGAGCATCACCAGCGGTTCCACCTGGTACGCCTGCGATGGCAACCAGAACGTGGCCAACGCCAACTGTTCCGAAGTGGGCGCGCAGGCCATCGCCAACGGTGCGCCGTACTACCTGGTGCCGAGCAGCCGCATCTACCGCCTGAAGCAGGAACGCAACGACCGCCAGAGCGAGTTCGCCGCGGTGCAGTGGCGGCCCAACGATGTGGTCGAAGTGAACGTCGACTTCGAGCACACCCAGCGCAACTGGTATGAAAACCGCAGCGACCTGAGCCTGTCCAACGCGCGCCGTGGCATCACCCAGCGCGAGGTGGACGAAAACGGCATCGTCCGCCACCTGCATGGCAGCACCTCGATCGATTCCACCTCCAACCGCTACTGGCGCGGCGAGGAATACACCGGTGGCGGCCTGAACCTGATCGTGCGGCCGAGCCCGGCCTGGGAACTGTCCACCGACCTGTCCTACTCGCATACCAACCGCCTGGACAGCGAGCGCATGACCCGCCTGCGGGCCAACCAGCGCGACATCAACAATGCCGTCGTGCCGGGCATCAGCAGCGGCACCACCGGTTATGTCGACTACGACTGGGACTGGCATGGCGAAGTGCCGAGCGTGGCCCTGGCGCCGAACTTCGACGTGCAGAACTGGGATGCATACTCCGGTGCGGCCCGCGTCACCTCCAGCGCCACCGAGAACGACCACAAGATCAAGGCCGGCCGCTTTGATGCCAGCTTCATGCCGGAGTCGGGCTTCTTCACCCGCATCAAGGGCGGCGTGCGCGCCAGCCAGGCCGACTACCGCCTGCGCGACAACACCCTGGTGACCGACTACGACCAGCGCGTCGCCGCCGACAAGGCGAAGATCATCGCCGCCAACCAGGCCTGCCGCGCACCGTTCCCGCAGAGCGATTTCATGGATGCCGCCAGCGGCAACACGATCTCCTCGTGGGCCTACTTCGATCCCAACTGCCTGTACCAGTCCTTCCGTGGCAGCCTCGACAGCGGCCTGGATCCGGACTTCCAGGATCCCAACAACGTCGACATCACCGAGAAGACGCGCGCGCTGTACCTGCTGGGTGAGTTCAGCAGCAGTCTGTTCGGGCTGCCGGTGACCGGCAACGTCGGCCTGCGCTGGGTCAAGACCGATGTGCGTTCGGAAGGCGTGCGCACCGACCTGCAGATCGAGGACAACGGCGACGGCACGATCCGCCTGCAGCCGACCGGCAACTACACCACCCAGGTGTTCAAGGCCGGCAATGACAAGCTGCTGCCCAGCCTGAACGCGGCCTTCGAACTGCGTCCGGACGTGCTGCTGCGCGTCGGTGCCTACCGCGCGATGTCGCGCCCGGACATCGCGGCACTCGGTGCCGGCCGCACCATCAATGTCAGCAGCGATGCCACCTACGGCAACCTGGCCGATGCGCTGGACGATATCAGTGCCAGCGGCAACCCGGCCGCGCAGCCGCTGATGTCCTGGAACGGCGACCTGTCGCTGGAGTGGTACCCGAACCCGGACACCATGCTGGCCGGCGCGGTGTACTGGAAGCAGTTCAACGGCGGCACCGCCACCGCGCTGGTGCCGGAGACCTACACCATCAACGGGCAGACCGTGACCGTGCCGGTGCGCCAGCAGGTGACCACCGACGATGACAGCACCCTGACCGGCCTGGAGCTGAGCGTCACCCATCGCCTGTCCTACCTGCCAAAGCCGTTCGATGGGCTGGGCTTCAAGGTCAGCTACAACTACGCCGACGCCGACTACGAGACCCAGGATTCGCGACTGGGCGAGCAGCTGGCCGCCGATGGCACCGTCATCCCGGCCATCGTGCCGCCGGCCGGTCTCAGCGGTTTCTCGCGACACGTGCTGTCCGGTTCGATTTACTGGGACGTGGGCCGCTTCAACATCCAGGCCATCGGCAAGTTCCGCTCGCACTACTACCAGGACTTCACCGGCAACACCGCGCAGCAGAACCGCTACTACGACGACAACACCAGCGTCGACCTGCGCATGCGTTACAAGGTCAGCAAGCAGCTCTCGCTGTCGCTGGAGCTGATGAACCTGACCAACGAACCGCGCGTGGCGTACCAGCCGCTTTACGGCAATTTCCGTGAAGTGGTGACCTACGGGCGGCGTGCGTATTTCGGTGTACGATACAAGTTCTGAACAGGGCGGCGCGGCCAGTGGTCGCGCCGTCGCTCCATCCGGACCCGCACCGCGCACGGTGGCCCGGGTCGGGCCCGGAGGGAACCGCCAAGGGTCAGCCGCATGTCCGCCAACCGCCTCTACCAGACCATCGCCGCCAAGCTCCGCAAGCTGATCGAGGACGGCGAATTTCCGCCGGGCTCGCGCCTGCCGGGCGAGCGTGAGCTGGCCGAACGTTTCGGCGTCAGCCGGGTGACCGTGCGTGAAGCCGAGATCGCCCTGGAAGCCCAGGGCTGGATCGCCATCCGCATTGGTTCGGGCGTGTACGTCAAGCCACGCCCGACGCAGGCCTCCGGTGGCCTGCCCGATGTCAGCGCGTTCGACCTGACCGCTGCCCGCGCGGTGTTCGAGGCCGAGGCCGCGGCGCTGGCTGCCAGCAACATCGACGAAGCCGGCATCGCCGAACTGCAGGTGCTGGCCCAGGCCCTGTGCCGCCGCGACCTGACCGATGAGGAGGCCGGCGACTTCGACCGCCGCTTCCACCTGACCATCGCCCGCCTGTCCGGCAACCCGGTGGTGGAGTACTTCATCCAGCAGATCTGGCGCATGCGCAGCGACCTGCCGCGGGTGGCCGAGGTCTACGCGCGGGTCTTCCACGACGACGGTGCCAGCCGTGCCGACGAGCACATGGCGATCTTCGAGGCGCTGCGCAGCCGCGACCCGGTGGCCGCGCGCAATGCCATGCGCTACCACTTCCAGCGCCTGTTCGAGGCGATGCTGGAAGCGACCGAAAGCCAGGCGCTGGAAGAAATCCGCCGACGCACCCAGCAGGACCGCGAGCGCTTCCTGGCCACCACGCGAATCTGAGGGTTTCCAGCCAACGGCGCAGCCCCTCGTGGGGTGGTCGCGGGTGATTCATGTGTTTGGGTCGGGCGGGTGGGCTGTGCAGGGGGCGCTGCAAGTACATCCATGTAAGCTCGGTCGCCGCATCCATGCGGCTCACGCCCCTGC
>DOKO01000372.1:440-2565 GCA_003510825.1 Stenotrophomonas sp. | reverse complement strand
CCATGGCGCCTGCGGTCCTGCAAGCCCACACCGCCCCACCTCTGACGGGTTCACGCGGCTGATGGTCGGCACGGGGTCGGATCCCGTTGCTGCGCAACGGGCTCTGACCCCTGGTGGGGGGGGGCTGGATGGGGTCGGAGCCCTTTCCGTGGGAAAGGGATCCGACCCCGGGGTCAGACGACTTCGTACAGTTCCAGCGGCAGGTCGTCGGGGTCGGCGAAGAAGGTGAAGCGGGCGCCGGTGTATTCGTCCACGCGGATCGGTTCGCAGGCTACGCCGTGCTCGGCCAGGCGCTGGATGATCGGTTCCAACGCGGCCACCCGGAAGGCCAGGTGGCGCAGGCCTTGGGCCTCGGGGCGGCTCGGGCGCGGCGGTGGGGCGGGGAAGGAGAACAGCTCCAGCTGGCCACCGTCGGGCAGGGCCAGGTCCAGCTTCCACGAATCGCGCGCGGCACGGTGGTTCTCGGCCAGCACGCGCAGGCCAAGGATGCGCACGTAGAAATCCTTCGAACGTGCGTAATCGCTGCAGATCACGGCGGCATGGTGGATGCCCAGCAGGCCGCCGGTCGCTGCGCCGGTCATGGCGTGGCCGGTGCCGCTGCGGCGGGCTGCTCGAGCCAGCGGTCGACCTTGCGCTCCAGCACGTCCAGCGGCATCGAGCCGTCCTTCAGCACTTCGGCATGGAAGCGGCGCAGGTCGAAGGCCGCGCCCTGGCGGGCCTTGGCCTTGTCACGCAGCGCCAGGATGCGGCTCAGGCCCGCCACGTTCGACAGTGCCTGGCCCGGCTGGGCCATGATCCGTTCCACTTCCGCGCTGGCGTCGTCCTCGCTCATGTCCACGGTCTTCTGCAGGTAGCTCACCGCCTGCTGCTTGCTCCAGCCCTGCGCATGCACGCCGGTGTCGGCAACGACGCGGGCCGCGCGCAGCAGGCGCGAATACAGATAACCGATGCGGTCGTAGGGATCGCTGTAGACGCCCAGGTCGTCGCCCAGGGTCTCGGCGTACAGGCCCCAGCCTTCGACGAAGGCGAGGTCACCACCGAGGCGGCGGAAGCGCGGCAGCTTGGCCAGTTCCTGCTGCAGGCCGAGCTGCACGTGGTGGCCGGGGATGGCTTCATGCAGGTACTGCACCGGCACGCTCCAGCGCTTGCGGCTGGGCAGGTCGCGGGTGTTGATGTAGAGCACGCCGGGTTGCCCTGGCTGGCCAGGCTGGTAGGCCGCGGCGGCAGCGGTCATCGCGCGCTCCGGCTCGACCGCGCGTACTTCCAGGCGATCCTTCGGCAGGGTGTCCAGGATCTGCGGCAGGCGCGCATCCACCTGCTGCTGCAGCTGGCGGTAGCGGTTGATCAGTGCGTTGGCATCGCCGTACTGGAACTGGCGGTCGCTGCGCATGCTCTTCAGCAGCTTGGCCTGCGAACCGCGCAGCTTGTTGTCCTTCATCACCGTGGCGATCTGCGCGCCCAGTTCCTGCACGCGCTGTTCGCCCAGGGCATGCAGCTGGGCGGCGGTCTGGTCGCTGGCGGTGGTCTGCACGATCAGGTTGGCGTACCAGCCCTGGCCGTCGGGCAGGGCGCCCAGGCCGCTGCTGCTGCGGGTGGCCGGCAGGTATTCGGTGGCGATGAAGCCGCGCAGTGCGCGGTAGGACGGCAGGATGCGCAGCTCGATCATGCGCTTGTATTCGGCGCTGATGCGCGCTTTTTCCTCGGCGGGGATATCGCCCGGCATGGTCCTGATCGGCGACCAGAAGATGCTTTCCTCGGCGGCCGGGGTGATCACCGCGTCCAGCTGCGGCAGCACCTTTTCCATCAGGTCGCGCGGTTGCACCACGCCGGCCTTCATGCCCTGGCGCATGTTGTCGATGGCCTGGTTGAACAGGTCGGGGATGCCCAGCGAGCGGCGCGACCAGGTGTCGTAATCCTTGACCGTGTTGAACGGCTGGGCGCCGGCACCGGCACCAAGGATCGCCATGATGCTGCCGATGTTGTAGTACTGGCTGATCGGCATCATCCAGCTGGGGTAGCGCTCGGCGACCAGCGAGGCGCGCGCATCGCGCACGAAGATCTCGTAGCTGAGCAGGTCCTGGCCCTGCAGGCCGTCACTCCCGACCTTCTCGACCTTGCCCAGCCA
>DOKO01000372.1:0-209 GCA_003510825.1 Stenotrophomonas sp. | reverse complement strand
CTCGACCTTGCCCAGCCATTCGGTGGTGAAATCGTGCGACTGCTGGCGCCATGCGGCGGAGAGGATGTTGGGCAGCTGGTCGTTGTAGCGGGCGTCGCCCTGGAACGTGGCCTGCAGCGGGTTCAACCGCATCGAGGCTTCCCAGTATTCGTCGTACAGGCGCTCCAGCTGCACCTGCTTGGGCACGGCGCGGGCCGGTGCGACCGGGC
>DOKO01000254.1 GCA_003510825.1 Stenotrophomonas sp. | reverse complement strand
GTCCTCCACCAGGAAGGGCACGACCTGGGTCAGGCCCACCGCGTCTTCCTCGGTATTGGCAAAACCAGTGACCTGCTTGCCGGCGACCAGCGGCGTGCCATCGGGCGCCTTGACCTGGCGCAGCACGCCCGGTGCGTGGCAGACCAGGCCGACCGGCTTGCCGCTGGCAACGAACGATTCGATCAGCGCGATGGAGTGGGCATCATTGGCCAGATCCCAGAGCGGGCCGTGGCCGCCGGGGTAGAACACCGTGTCGAAGTCGGCAGCGTTGACGCTGTCCAGGCGTACGGTCGCGGCCAGCTGCGCCTTGGCGTCGGCGTCGGCTTCGAAGCGGTGGGTCAGTTCGGTCTGGAATGCCGGCTCGTTGCTCTTCGGGTCCAGCGGCGGCTGGCCGCCCTTGGGCGAGGCCAGCACGATCTCCGCCCCTGCATCCTTGAAGGCGTAGTAGGGGGCGGCCAGTTCTTCCAGCCAGAAGCCGGTTTTGTGCCCGGTGTCGCCAAGCTGGTCGTGCGAGGTCAGAACGATGAGGACTTTCATGGTGGTGCTCCTGTTGGAAGGATGAGGCAGTAGACCGGTCGTCTAGGGCTCGGTCGTAAAAAAACACTCCGCGAGGAGTGTGTCGTACGCACCCCTCACTCAGCGTGAGGGATGCAGGATCTGTCGGGTGGTGAGCCGCGCGTTCTCGAAGGGCTGCGGGCCGCGCACGATCTTGACCATGATGCTGGCGCCCAGCCAGAGCTCGTAGAGGCTTTGTGCAAGCGCGGCTGCATCACCGTTGCTGGCCAGAGAGCCGTCGGCCTGGCCACCTTCGATCGCCCGGGTCAGGCGCTCGATGATGCCGGCCGTGCCACTGCGCAGGGCCGCACGCATGGCCGGCGAGAGGTCAGCCACTTCGGCGCCCAGCTTCACCGCCAGGCACTTGCCCTGGCAGTCCTCGAAGGATTGGCTCTCCATCCAGGCGGCAAAGTAGCGCTCCAGCTGCTCGGCCTTGTTCTGGCCGGCGCTGCCGAAGATCTGGTCCATCTCCGCCAGGTACTCGTCGAAGTAGTCCTGCAGCAGGGCTTCGCCGAAGGCCTCCTTGGAGCCGAAGTAGTGGTAGAACGAGCCCTTCGGCACGCCCGCGGCGGTCAGCACCTCGTTCAGGCCGACCGCCGAGAAGCCCTTGCCGCCCATGGTGCGGCGGCCGCTGGCCAGGATTTTCTGGCGGACGTCGGTGCCTGCAATGTCGGGAGCGGGGTTCATGGGAACGACAATACTCCCGATTAGACCGGTCGTCTAGTGCCGCCTCAAGCGCGTGCGCTTGACCAGCTTTTGTAGAGTCGAGCCATGCTCGACTCAGGACCTGCAGCCGAGCATGGGCTCGGTTCTACAGATCAGCCTTTGCGCACCCGCTGCAGGAAGGCCTCGACCGCCGGCACCTGGTAGGCCCCCTCGCGGCGCAGGATGCTGAGCGGCCGTTGCAACCCCAGCGCCCGCACCGGAAGCCGGACCAGGCTGCCGTCCTGCAGGTCACGCACCACGCTGATGCTGGGCAGCCAGGCAATGCCGCCGCCATGGATCGCGGCCTGTTTCAGCGCCTCGGTATTGCCGAACTCCACGATGCTGCCGGTCTGCACGTCCAGCTGCTGCAGCAGCTCGGCAATCAGCTCGCGGGTGCCCGAGCCGGGCTCACGCATCAGCAGCGGCAGCCCGTTGATGTCGGACGGATTCGCGCGCCTGCGACCGGCCAACGGATGCTGCGCACCCACCACGGGAATCAGCTCATCGCGGCTGAATTCCTCGGCGACCACGCCTTCGACCCGCACCGGCCCCTCCACGAAGCCCAAGGTGAAGCGCAGGTCGGCCACGCCCTGCGCGACCTGCCCGGTGTTGCCGACGAACAGGGAAATACCCACCTGCGGGAACAACGTGCGGAACTGGGCGACGAAGCGCGGCAGCACATAGGTGCCGATGGTGTTGCTGGCGCCCATCGACAGCTGCCCGGCGCTTGCATCGGCGAAATCGCGCATCGCCGCCTGTGCACTGTCGGCCACTGCGAACAGCCGGGCCGAGTAGGTGTGCAGCACCTTGCCCGGTTCGGTCAGCCGCATGCCGCGCGGCAGCCGCTCGAACAGCATCACTCCCAGACGCCCCTCGAAATCCTTCAACTCCCTCGACAACGCCGGTTGGGACACACGCACACGGATCGCAGCGGCGGAGATGCTGCCGGTCTCGGCGATGGCGTGGAAGATGGCCAGGTGATGGAGGTTCATGCGCGTGGGTTTCGGTCAGAGCTGCCCGATAAAGTACTGCACCATGAGGCTGCTGGTCGCCACGGCCACCCATACGCCCAGGCCCAGCAGGATGGGACGGACGCCAGTGGCGGCCATGCGCCGCAGGTTGGCGGAAAGGCCGATGGCGGACAGCGCGAATACGATCAGCACCTCGGCCAGCGTGTGCAGCGTCGGCAGCGCGGCGTCCGGCACCCAGCCGGCCGTGCGCAGGCCCGATGCCACCAGGAACCACAGGATGAACCACGGGAAGATCGCGCCGAGATTGAAGCCACCCGCATCGCCTGCGGTGTTGCTGCGCCGCTTCGCCAGCGCCGCCATCACCACGGTCAGCACCAGGCAGACCGGAATGATCAGGGTCGAGCGGGTCAGCTTGACGATGGTCGCGTAGCCGCCTGCCAGGTCACTGTAGGCGTAGCCGGCGGCCACCACCGACGAGGTGTCATTGATGGCCGTGCCCGCCCACAGGCCGAAGCCCAGGTCACTCATGTGCATCAGGTGGCCGAGCAGCGGGAACAGCAGCACCGCCACCAGGTTGAACAGGAAGATGGTGGAGATCGAGAACGCCGTTTCGTGATCGTCTGGCTTGAGGATGGGCGTGACCGCCGCAATCGCCGAGCCACCGCAGATCGCCGTACCCACGCCGATCAGCACGGTCATCTTGCCATCCACGTGCAGCCAGCGGCCGAGCAGCCAGGCACTGAGAAAAGCCACCGACATCGTCACCAGGGTCACCGACAGTGATGACATGCCGGTCTTCAGCACCTCACCCAGGCTGAGCCCGAAGCCCAGCGCGATGATCGACCACTGCAGCACCTGCTTGCCGCCGAAGCGGATGCCGGCATCGAAGCGGCTGCCCGGCGCGAGCAGGTTCTTCAGCACGATGCCGAGCACGATGCCGAACACCGGACCACCGACCAGTGGCAGCCAATGCCCCAGCACGAGTGCGACGGCGGCGACGGCGGCCGTCAGCAGCAGGCCGGCGTAATGGTGCTGGATCCAGGACGGGGCAGGGGAGAGCGGGCGGTTCATTTCAGCAGCTGCGTGGGATGGGATGGCCAGTGTGGTCGCCCGCGAGCCATGCATCCAATACAAATAATGCAGCCATTCCATATCGAAATGGCATGGCAACGGTTGCGGCCCGGCGCTGTACCATCGGAAACGCCCCGGATCCGGCGAACACGGCACACGATGCGATGAACCAAGCTGCTGTTGATGGAAGCACCACGCCGTTTCGCGTCATCTTCGCCGGCATCTGTGCGCTGGTGCTGACCGTCGGCCTCGCCCGTTTCGCCTACACGCCCATGCTGCCGATCATGAAGGCGCAGGCCGGCCTGGACTACGTCGCCGCCGGTTGGCTGGCTGCCATCAACTACGCCGGCTACATGGCCGGTACGCTGCTGGCGGCGTCGGCGGGCGATCTCCGCCGGAAGTACACGCTCTACCGCATCGGCCTGGTGGTGGCCGTGGCCAGTACCGTGGCCATGGGCCTGACACGCAACCCCGTGGCCTGGGGCGTGCTGCGGTTCCTCTCGGGGCTGTCCAGCGTGGCCGGGCTGCTGCTGGCCTCGGGCCTGGTGCTGAACTGGCTGCTGCAGCGCGGGCGGCGCCCGGATCTGGGCCTGCACTTCACTGGCATGGGGTTGGGCATCGTGGTGTCCGGTGCGGCGGTGGTGCTGACCCTGCCTGCGCTGACCTGGTCGGGGCAGTGGATCGCCTTGGGGGTGCTCGGCCTGCTGTTCTTCGTGCCGGCCTGGCTGTGGATGCCCGCACCGGCATCCGCGCCGAGCACCGCGGCTGCGCAGGGTGCACCGCCACCGGCCACGTCAGCCGCGTGGATGCGCCTGCTCAACGCGGCCTACGTCTGTGCGGGCTTCGGCTTCGTCATCGGTGCCACCTTCATCGTCGCCATCCTGGAGAAGCTGCCCGTGCTGCAGGGCAGGGGCGGCTGGGTCTGGGTGGTTGTCGGCGTGGCCGCGCTGCCCTCCACCTTTGTCTGGGACCGCATCGCCCGTCGCTTCGGTGCCACCCGGGCGCTGCTGCTGGCCTATGTCCTGCAGGGCATTGGCATGCTGCTGCCTGCGGTGTCGTCCGGCACGGCGATCAATCTGTTGTCGGCAGCGCTGTTCGGCGCCACCTTCGTCGGCATCGTCAGCCTCACCCTGGCGCTGGTTGGCCGCCATGTGCCATCCAATCCCTCCAAGGCCATGGCACGCATCACCCTCGGCTATGGCGTGGCGCAGATCATCGGTCCGGTCATCGCCGGGTACATGGCCAGGGCGACTGGCAGCTACCAGGGCGCGCTGGTGGCCACGGCGGTACTGATGGGCTGCGGGGCGCTGCTGCTGTATGTGGCGGAACGCCGAGAGCGCGCGGTCACGCTTGACGGCCAGCGCAGTCGACGCTGAAGATCGGCACCACGCGCCGACGCTCAAGGATTGAACATGTCTGGCTTCATCGGGGGCCTGCTGGAAGGCATCGCGGACTTCTTCATCGATGTCTGGATGCTGCGCCGCCATCGCGCCGTAAAGGGGCGGCCGTCCAACCGCTGGGATGAGGACGCGGCCGATGTCGTGGTGTTCAACGGCTGGGTGATCGCGGTCTCGGTCGTGGTACTGGTCGCCAGCGTCGTGATGTTCTTCGTGCTGAAGCTGCCGGTCTGGATCAGTCTGCTGCCCATTGCCGCCGGTGCCGTGTATGTCGGCTACCGGTGGATGGCGCTGGTGCGCGCATAGCATGCCATGACGATTGCGCGTCCCACGGCGGCCACTGCGCTGGCGGCACTTTTCACGGCGGTCGCGTTGGCTGGATGTGGCGACGGATCGACGAGATACCGCATCGAGGGTGCGCATGGTCTCTTCTGCGTGCCCGATGCCATCAACGCCAGCCTGGCCGCGCCCACAGTGGACGGTGCGGTGGATGGCGGCTTCGCGATCCGCAGCCGCTGCCGTGAGGATAGCGAT
>DOKO01000442.1:3270-3985 GCA_003510825.1 Stenotrophomonas sp. | reverse complement strand
CGTTGACGTTGACGTTGCTTCTGCAGGTGCAGGGCGCAGCCCTGCCAAGAGAAAACCCTCAACGCTGCCGGCGGCGCTTCCGGTCCACGTACAGCGTCTTGATGATGCTCAGCAAAATGCCGACGGCAATGCCGACACCGCAGCCCAGCAGCAGGTTGTCCACGCTCAGGCCCACGGCGACACCGACGATGGTCGCGATGACCATTTCAACGGTATGGGAGATCGGTTGCGGCGGGGGAACGGACATGCAGGCTCCAGCGTAAGGCGGTGAATTCAGTCGGGCCACGCGGCCCGGAAACAACGAGGCCGGGTTTCCCCGGCCTCGTCTGCGATCAGCAATGGCGGGCCGTCAGTGCGACTCGGCCGGGCCGGCGATCGGCGGCAGCGGACGAGCGTCCCCACCCTTGTCGTTGCCACCACCGTCCTTGTTGGACTTGTTCCAGCCCGCCGGCGGCGGCGGATCGCGGCCTTCCATGATGGCGTCGATCTGCGGCGCGTCGATGGTCTCGTATTGCAGCAGCAACTGCGACATCGCGTGCAGCTTGTCCAGGTTGGCCGTCATCAGCTCGGTGGTGCGTGCGTAG
The DNA here is from genome assembly GCA_003510825.1 of Stenotrophomonas sp. Taxonomy (GTDB): domain Bacteria; phylum Pseudomonadota; class Gammaproteobacteria; order Xanthomonadales; family Xanthomonadaceae; genus Stenotrophomonas. Next base: position 3,401 of record DOKO01000442.1, on the reverse strand, counting down.
GCCTCGTCGAGGATGTTGCGCACTTCCTCATCGATGCGGCGCGCAGTGTCGTTGGACACGCTCTTGTGCTGGGTGACCGAACGGCCCAGGAACACCTCGTCATCCTCTTCGCCATAGGCGATCGGGCCGAG
>DOKO01000442.1:0-3138 GCA_003510825.1 Stenotrophomonas sp. | reverse complement strand
GCACCGGTGGTGACCTTGTCGGCGCCGAAGATCAGCTCCTCGGCCACGCGACCGCCGTACAGCGAGCACAGCTGCGACTTGATCGCGACGCGGTTCATCGAGTACTTGTCGCCTTCCGGCAGGTACATGGTCACGCCCAGCGCACGACCGCGCGGAATGATCGTCACCTTGTAGACCGGGTCATGCTCGGGCACCAGGCGGCCGACGATGGCGTGGCCGGCCTCGTGGTAGGCGGTCAGGGTCTTCTCTTCCTCGCTCATGGCCATCGAGCGGCGCTCGGCACCCATCAGGATCTTGTCGCGGGCACGGTCGAAGTGGTCCATGCGGACTTCCTTCTCGTTGCCACGCGCGGCGAACAGGGCAGCCTCGTTACAGAGGTTGGCCAGGTCGGCGCCGGAGAAGCCCGGGGTACCACGCGCGATCACCATCGGTTCGACGTCGTCGGCCAGCGGCAGCTTGCGCATGTGCACCTTCAGGATGTGCTCGCGACCCTTCACGTCCGGCAGGCCGACCACGACCTGACGGTCGAAACGGCCCGGACGCAGCAGCGCCGGGTCCAGCACGTCCGGACGGTTGGTCGCGGCGATGACGATCACGCCCTCACCCCCCTCGAAGCCGTCCATTTCGACCAGCAGCTGGTTCAGGGTCTGCTCGCGCTCGTCATGACCGCCGCCCAGGCCGGCACCACGGTGGCGACCGACGGCGTCGATTTCGTCGATGAAGATGATGCACGGCGCGTGCTTCTTGGCCTGCTCGAACATGTCGCGGACGCGGCTGGCGCCGACGCCGACGAACATTTCCACGAAGTCCGAACCGGAGATCGAGAAGAACGGCACCTTGGCTTCGCCGGCGATGGCCTTGGCCAGCAGCGTCTTACCGGTACCCGGCGGGCCCACCATCAGCACGCCGCGCGGGATCTTGCCGCCCAGCTTGGTGAACTTGGACGGGTCGCGCAGGAAGTCGACCAGTTCGCCCACTTCTTCCTTGGCCTCGTCGCAGCCGGCGACATCGGCGAAGGTGACCTTGATCTGGTCCTCGCCCTGCAGCTTGGCGCGCGACTTGCCGAAGGACATCGCGCCCTTGGCGCCGCCGCCACCGCCCTGCATCTGGCGCATGATGAACAGCCAGAAGCCGATGATCAGGATGACCGGCAGGAAGTTCATCAGGATGGCCGCGAAGGAAATGCCGCTGGACGGCTCTTCCTGCACGATGTCCACGTTCTTGGTGCGCAGCACGTTGATCAGGTCGCGATCAGCCGGCGCAGCGATGGTGGCCGTCTGGCCGCCACGGGTGGTGTAGGTGAGCTGGTTGGTCAGGCCGCGCGAATCGCCACCGAAGGTGACCTTCTGCACGTTGCCGCTGTCCACCTGGTCCAGGAACTGCGAATACGTCGCGCCCTGCGCCCCGGCCCCGGAGGACTTGGGCGAGAAGCTCTGGAAGACCACCATCAGCACGACGGCGACGACCACCCATAGCAGGAGGTTCTTGGTCAAGTCGTTCATCCTCATTGGCTCCGGCGTTCCTCTTAGTGCGGGTCTTGCGTTGGGGTCGAGCGTACTCGGCGAGCTTACTTCATGTGGGCGCGTTTTCCCTGTCCCAAGGCATACACCTCGGGCGAGCGCTTGCGCGATGCTTCCGGCTTGCGGATGGAGACCTTGTCGTACCGGCGGCGCATCTCGCGCACGTAGTCGTCAAAGCCTTCACCCTGGAACAGCTTGATCAGGAACGCCCCACCGGTCTTGAGGTGGTTGTCGGCGAAGTCCAGCGCAAGCTCGGCCAGGTGCATCATCCGCGGCTGGTCGACCGCGCCCACACCACTCTTATTGGGGGCCATGTCCGACAGCACAAGGTCTACCGGCTGATCCCCGAGCATGGCTTCAAACTGCGATAGGACGGTTTCTTCCCTGAAGTCACCGTGAAGGAACTCCACGCCGGCCAGCGGCGGCATGTCCAGGATGTCCAGCGCGAGCACGCGGCCGGTGTCACCAATCTGTCTCCGCACCTGCTGAGACCAGCCGCCCGGGGCCGCGCCGAGGTCGACGACCACCATGTGCGGCTTCAGCAACCGGTCACGTTCGAGGAGCTCCTCGAGCTTGTAGGCCGCGCGCGAGCGCATGCCTTCGGCCTGCGCCTTCTTCACGAAGGGGTCGGAGAAGTGTTCCTTGAGCCAGCGCTGGCTGCTTTTGCTACGGGTGGCCATTGGAAATAGGGGCTGATGGGGTCGTCATGATACCCTGATCGTCCCATTCAACCCCCTTTTCCTGCATGTCCATCGCACTGACCGCCTCCCAGACCCGTTTCCTGCGCGGCCACGCCCACGACCTCAAGGCCCTGCTGCAGACCGGCGGCAAGGGCATCACGCCGGCCTTCATCGCCGAGCTGAACGAAGTCCTGGAACGCCACGAACTGGTCAAGGTGAAGGTTGCCGCCGAGGACCGCGACGCCCGTGACGCGATGATCGCCGAGATCGTCGAAGCCACCGAGGCGGCGCTGGTGCAGCGCATCGGCCACGTTGCCGTGCTGTACCGCCCGAGCAAGGAACAGCGCCAGATCGTGCTGCCGCGCGGCTGATCGCCCTGCCCCCATGCAGCTGAACCACGAACCGCCTGATTACGCCTACAGCCTGCGCGCTGCCGACGGCCGCTCGGCCAAGGTCAACGACCAGGTGCTGGGGCAGAGCTTCTTCCTGACCCCCGACCAGCTGGTCGCGCAGTGGCCGGTGCGCCAGGCAGCGGACCTGCAGCTGGCCGACATCGAAGCGATTCTTGCGCTGAATCCGGCGCTGATCGTCCTGGGCACCGGCGACCGCCAGGTGTTTCCGCCGGCCGCGGTGATGGCCGCCTGCCTGTCGCGTGGCATCGGCCTGGAAGTGATGAACAACCCGGCCGCCGCACGCACGTTCAACATCCTTGCCGGCGAAGGCCGCAAGGTCGCCGCCGCCTTCATACTGGAAGGTTGAGGCAGGAGCCGCCGGGCATGGCCCGGCGCTACCCTGGATTGCAGGCTGTCCGTAGCGCCCGAGCCGATGCTCGGGCGTTTCTGTTTGCCCGCGAAGAGCAGCCGAGCATGGGCTCGGCTCTACCCCATCAACGTGCCGGCAGATGTTGCTGCGGGTCGACCGGCTTGCCGTTGTAGCGG
>DOKO01000039.1 GCA_003510825.1 Stenotrophomonas sp. | reverse complement strand
ACCAGCGCGAACGCATGCGCCGCATCCGCCTGGATTTCAGCCTGGACGAGGCAGCAGCAAAAACCGCCGTGCGCCGCTGGATTCCCGACCTGACCGATGCCGAATTCGCGCGCTGGGATCAGCTGGGCCTGATCGAACACCTCGATATCGACGGCACGCGCTGGTACTTCAAACGTGCGCCCTCCAACCTGTTCCGGCTCAGCGATGAGGCGCGCGCGCGCCGCCGTGCCGATGCACCGCTGCCGGCGCCAGGCCCGAACGAAGTACTCAACGCGCACCACGCACGCGTGGTCGCCGCCGCTGCCCAGAGCGGCAAGACGTCGGTACTACCGCAGCGCATTGCGTTCACCCAGTCGCTGACGGTGAAGGCCGACGCCGTACCGGCCGGGGAGACGATCCGCGCGTGGATTCCATACCCGCGCGAGATTCCCGGGCAGCAGGCGCAGGTGCAGTGGCTGGGCAGCACGCCGGGCAAGGCACGCGTCGCCCCGGCCAGCACCCTGCAGCGCACCGCCTATCTGGAAGCGAAGGCGGTGGCTGGGCAGCCGACCCGGTTCGAGATCCGCTACGCGGCCACGATCTTCGCGCGGCATACGGCGGTGGACCCGGCACGCGTGCAAGCCACGCCGGCCGACCCGGCGCTGCAGCCCTTCCTCGCCGAGCAGCCGCCGCACGTGCGTTTCACTCCGGCACTGAAGCTGTTTTCCGACCAGGTGCTGCAGGGCGAAACGCGCCCGTATGAAGTGGTGCGCCGGCTGTATGCCGCGGTCGATCGCATTCCGTGGGCGGGCGCCCGCGAATATTCCACCCTCAGCAACATCAGCGATTACGCCCTGCATGCCGGGCATGCCGACTGCGGGCAGCAGACCCTGCTGCTGATCGCCCTGCTGCGCATGAACGGCATTCCCGCGCGCTGGCAGTCGGGCCGGGTGTTCTCCGATGACGGCAGCGGCTACGCCAACCTGCACGACTGGGGTGCGGTCTATCTGGCGCCCTATGGCTGGCTGCCGATGGACGTGACCACCGGTGCGCTGGCCAGCGATGCGCCTGCGCTGCGCGACTTCTATATCGGTGGTCTCGATGGCTACCGCATCGCCTTCAACGATGATTTCGGCCAGCCGTTCGTGCCCGCCAAACAGCATTACCGCTCGGAAACGGTCGACTCGCAGCGCGGCGAGGCCGAGTGGGCGGGCGGCAACCTGTACTTCGACCAATGGGACGACGACTTCCAGTGGCAGGTACTGCCGGCTGGGCAACGCTAGCGCACCACCTCCACCACCACACCATTCAATTCTTGCAGGAGAGAGCAGGGGATGAAGGCTTACAGCATCAAGCGGGCGGCGTTGTGCGTCGCCCTTGGGGCGTGTCTGGGCATCATGTTGCCCGGCACCGTGATGGCCCAGACCGTGAGCGGCGCCGTCGCCGGCCGCGCAACCGCCGGTGACCAGGTCACCGTGGTCAGCAGCAGCACCGGCCTGACCCGTACCGTCACCGTCGGCGCTGATGGCAGCTACCGCCTCGGCCAGCTGCCGGTGGGCGACTACCAGCTGCAGCTCAGCCGCGAGGGGCAGAAGCTGGGTGAGCAGGTGGCTGTCAGCGTGGCAGTGGGTGGCACCACCACGGTCAACCTGGCCAGTGCCGGCGGCGTCACCAACCTCGATGCCCTGCAGGTGACCGGCACGCGCGTGATCAACCGCGTGGACGTCTACTCCACCGAGACCTCGTTCAACATCAACCGCCAGGAAATCTCGCGGTTGCCGGTGGCACAGGACCTGTCCGCCGTAGCGCTGATGGCGCCGGGCGTGGTCGGTGGCAACTCGTCCTTCGGCGGCCTGTCCTTCGCCGGTTCGTCGGTGGCCGAGAACGCGGTGTTCATCAACGGCCTCAACGTCACCGACATGTACACCCGGCGTGGCTTCAGCACCGCGCCGTTCGCCTTCTTCAACGAATTCCAGGTCAAGACCGGGGGGTACTCGGTCGAGTTCGGCCGCTCCACCGGCGGCGTCATCAACGCGGTCACCCGTTCGGGCAGCAACGAATTCGAGGGCGGCGTGGAAGTGACCGCCGAGCCCAGCGCGTGGCGTGCCAGCGGGCGCGACCACTTCCACCGTGACGGCACCGCGCACTCCTACGGCAGCCGTGACAACAACTCGTTCTTCAAGACCAACGTCTGGGGTTCGGGCCCGATCATCAAGGACAAGCTGTTCCTGTTCGCCATGTACGAGGACCGCGACGACCGCGGCCACAACACCTCGTCCGATGGCAGCACCTGGTTCAAGAACAACTCCGGCAACGGCTTCTGGGGCACCAAGCTGGACTGGAACATCAACGACAACCACAGCCTGGCGCTGCTGGCGTTCTCCGACGAAGGCGATGTCACCAACGCGTCGTATGGCTACGACTGGGATGACGACCGCATCGGCGACTGGGGTGGTGATTCGATCACCGAGACCGGCGGCCGCAACTGGTCGGCCACCTACACCGGCCACTTCGGGCAGAACTTCACCGCCCGCGCCATGGTCGGCCAGAACAACCAGCGCGCCTTCACCAACTCCTCGCTGGACCAGGCCTGCAGCCCGGTATTCACCGACAGCACCTACGGCCCGCGCCTGGGCAAGCTGCAGGGCCTGCGTGCCGGCTGCCATCCCACCGGCACGGCCGTGGCCGAGCGCGATGACACCCGCGATGTGGCGCGCCTGGATTTCGAATGGCAGCTGGGCGACCACCTGCTGCGCTTCGGCCTGGACCGCGAGCTGATGACCACCGACCAGTCGACCCGCTACCCCGGGCCGACCGCGCTGAGCTACACCGCCTATCTGGCGCGGCCCGGCGATGAAGTGTGGGACGGCGCCAACGCCTACGTCCCGGCCGGCGTCACCGAGATGCTGCGCGCACGCAACCGCCAGTCCGGTGGCAAGTTCGAGACCGAAGCCAATGCCTTCTACCTGGAAGACATCTGGAACATCACCCCGAACCTGATGCTCAACCTCGGCATCCGCTGGGACCGCTTCGAAAACCGCACGGCCGAGGGCAAGGCGTTCATCAAGATGGACGATCTGTTCGCCCCGCGCGTCGGTTTCTCGTGGGACATGCGTGGCGATGGCAGCACCAAGCTGTTCGGCAACGCCGGCCGCTACTACCTGCCGGTCACCAACAACATCAACGTCAACTTCGCCGGTGGCCTCACCGACGAATACAGCTACTACGTGCTGGAAGGCTGGGAGCAGAAGACCTCACCGACCGGTTCGGCATACATGGCGCCGATCATCGGCGCGCAGATCGGGCCGACCGACACACGCATGAACACTGGCGGCGCCGACCTGCGGCAGAGCGTGGACCGCGACCTGAAGGCGGTCTACCAGGACGAGTACATCCTTGGCTTCCAGAACATGATCAACGCCGCTTGGTCGTGGGGCGTCAACGCGACCTACCGGCGCATGACCCGCGCGCTGGATGACATCCGCATCAACTACACCCCGTGCGGCCCGACGCCGAGCACGCTGTGGCCGATCGGCAACCCCGGCGAGAGCCTGACCCTGTGGGGCGACCAGAGCATCGGCTGCGCCACCGAAGGCTGGATCACCATCGACACCGCCAACAGCGGCTACCGCAAGGGCGGCAGCGGCGAGGTCATCGGCTATTCCAAGCCCAAGCGCACCTACAAGGGCCTGGAATTCCAGGTCGACCGCGCCTGGGATGAGAAGTGGCTGTTCAACGCCTCCTACCTGTGGTCGCGCAGCGATGGCAACTTCGAAGGCCCGGTGAACTCCGATACCAATTACGGCGACACCGGCATGGTGCAGTACTGGGATCATCCGGCCACCAACGAACGCTATGGCGTGCTGTTCAACGACTTCCGCCACCAGATCAAGCTGCGCGCAGCCTATGCGCTGAACCAGCAGTGGTCGTTCGGCACCACGCTGCAGGTGCAGTCCGGCGGCCCGATCACCGCCTATGGCGTGATGTGGCCGAACGACACCATTGCCGGTGGCAGCACCTCCAGCGAAGGCAGTGGCGGTGGCACCGGCTGGCTGTGCGTGGCCAACTGTTCCGGGCCGTATGACCAGCGCCAGTTCGAGTACAGCCCGCGCGGTGCGTTCGGTCGCCTGCCGTGGACCTGGACGATGGGCGCCAACGTGACCTGGCGCCTGCCGGTGGAGGGCATCGACCTGAGTGCGCGGCTGTCGGTGTACAACCTCACCAACAACCAGAAGACCATCAACGTGCACCAGCGCTACGAAGCACAGCCGGGCCAGTACCGCGAAGCGACCTTCGCCACCGGCACGCGCTGGCAGGCACCGCGGTACACGCAGCTGGTGGTGACGTGGAACTTCTGAGGCATGCCGCGCGGTTGGCGTCGGGTTTCCTGGCGCTGACCGCCCTGCCTGCGGTGGCGGCGGAATCGACGGACACCGCCGCCATCGATGCCGATGTTGCCGCCGTGGTCGAGCACACGCATCTGCCCGGGCTGGCCATGGCCGTGGTCGAGCAGGGACGGGTGGTCTACCAGCACGCCGAGGGCGCGCGCGGCGATGGCGGCCGCATCGACGAGGACACGCTGTTCAAGATCGCGTCCAACAGCAAGGCGATGACCGCCGCGTTGCTGGCGCGGCTGGTGGAGCAGGGCAGGCTGCGCTGGGATGATCCGGTGCGGAAGCACCTGCCCGGTTTCACCATGCATGACCCGTGGGTGGGCGAACACATGCAGGTGCGTGACCTGCTCATCCACAACAGTGGCCTTGGCCTGGGGGCCGGCGACCTGATGCTGTGGCCGGAGCCCAACGCCTACACGCGCGCCGACATCATCGCCGGCCTGGCCCATCTCAAGCCGGTCACCAGCTTCCGCAGCGGTTATGCCTACGACAACCTGATGTACGTGGTGGCCGGTGAAGTGGCCGCCGCTGCCGGTGGCAAGCCTTACGACCAGCTGATGCGCGAGCAGGTGTTCGCACCGCTGGGCATGGACCGCTGCCAGGTGGGTGCGTGGTCGGTGAAGCGCGTGGGCAACGTGGCCCAGCCACACGCCTGGCGCGGCGGCCGCAACGTGGTGGTCAACGCCGATGCCGCGACCAGCCCCGACCTGACCTCAATGGCGGCTGGGGGCATCCGCTGCTCGCTGCGCGACATGACGCGCTGGATGCAGGTGCTGCTGGACCCAGTGCTGGTACCCGGCTGGCTGGGCAGCGAGCAGCGCCGCACGCTGTGGACCCTGCACATGCCGATGCCGCTGGGCGAGCGCCAGCGGCGCTGGGATAACGCGCATTTCATGGGCTACGGCTACGGCTGGCGCGTCTCGGACATGGACGGGCAGTGGAAGGTGGCGCACACCGGCACCTTGTCCGGCATGTATTCCTCGCTGGCCCTGCTGCCAGACCGCAAGGTGGGCGTGGTGATGCTGATGAACGGCGAGGGCGAGGATGCACGCACAGTGCTGATGCAGTCGGCGCTGAAGCACTTCACCGCTGCGGGCGCAGCGCCGCCAGCGATGGAGTACCTGGCAGAGATCAATGCCGACCAGGCCGAGCGTGCCGCCAGCGGAGGCGCGCGTCCGTCGACGGCGGGCGCGCTGCCGGTGGCCCGCGATGCCCTGCCGCAGTGGCAGGGCCGCTACCGCGATCCGTGGCTGGGCCCGGCCTCACTGTGCCCGGGCAAGGACGGCCTGCGATTCAGCGTGGACAAATCGCCGAAGCTGCAGGCGCAGGTGATGCAGCTGCAAGGTCGCTGGCTGCTGCACTGGGATACGCTGGAGGCATCCGCGCAGGCATGGCTGCAGGCCGACGGCGGTGCACCACCCACGCTGCAGCTGCGCGCCCTCGATCCGGACATCGACTTCAGTTATGACTTCCAGGACCTGCATTTCACTCGTATTGGCGATTGCCCTGGCCGGCAGCACGCACGCCGCTGAGCCACCGCGCATCTCGCCGGCCACCGATGCGGCCAGCGCCGGTCTGCTGGAGATCCGCACGCTGGCCCCGCGCATCGAGCTGGACATCCGCTACGCCGGCGCCAACAACTTCACCGGTGCCCGCGTGCCGGGCTACGCGTCTTCGTCGTGCTATCTGCTGGCCCCGGTGGCGAAGGCCTTGGCTGCGGTGGAAGGCGACCTGCGTGCCGAGGGTTATGCGCTGCGCATCTACGACTGCTACCGCCCGGTGCGTTCGGTGCAGGCGTTCATGGCCTGGGTGCAGGATCCGCACGAGCAGTCGCGCAAGGCCCTGCAGTACCCGGACCTGGACAAGCCGCGGCTGCTGGCCGATGGCTACATCGCCGAGCGCTCGGGCCACAGCCGCGGCGCGACGGTAGACCTGGGGCTGCTGGATTGCCGGGCGGGCACGTGCGTGGTGATGGACATGGGCACGGATTTCGATTTCTTCGGCGTGCGTGCGCATACCGGTGCGGCGGGGCTGACGACGGCGCAGCGTGGGAACCGGCAGCGGTTGCTGCAGGCGATGGCGCGGCGCGGGTTTGCCAACTACCCGCAGGAGTGGTGGCACTACACACTGCAGCCGGAGCCGGATGCCGGCACGGCCTACGATTTTCCAGTGCGGTGATGGTTTTTCTTTTGCAGGGCTTGCAGCCCTGCACCTGCTCAATGCAACGTCAACGTCAATTTCAAAAGCTGGCTATCCGTGGGATGGCGGGGTGTGCCCGGTTGAGGGGGACGCCGTA
>DOKO01000158.1:451-3580 GCA_003510825.1 Stenotrophomonas sp. | reverse complement strand
CCTGCAGAGCGGCCAGGCCAAGCCGGTCGAGGAAGCTGCCGCACCGGCCACCCCGCCCACCGTCGATACCTCGCCGGCCGTCGCTGCCGGCAACTACGCGGTCACCTTCGGTGCCTATGGCAGCCAGGCCGATGCCGATGCCGTCATCGCCTACCTGAAGCGATCGCAGCTGCCGGGCTTCACCGAAACCGCATCGATCAATGGTCGCCCGGCCTGGCGCGTGCGCGTGGGGCCGTATGCCGACCGCGCGCAGGCCGAAGCCGCGCGCCTGCAGGCCGTCAAGGTCCGCGGCGACGTGAAGGCTGAAGTGATCACCCTGGACGCCAGCACCGCGCCGTCTTCGGCCGTGGCGGCCACTCCGGCCGCACCCAGTGCCAGTACTCCGGTTGCTGCGCCGTCTCCGGCGGCCAGCAACCCGGTGCGCAGTGAAAGCCTGCCGGCCAGCACCCCGACCGCCGCAGCGCCGCCGGCCGCCAAGCCGGAAGCGCCCAAGCCGCAGCCCAAGCCGGAACCGGCCAAGCCGCAGCCGAAGCCGGAAGCGACGGCCAGCAAGCCCGAGGCCCCGGCCACGCCGGCCGCCCCGGCTGCCAGCAGCGTCGGCTTCGCCGTGCAGCTGGGCGCGTTCGGCCAGGCCAACGATGCCAATGCGCTGCGCGACAAGGTCCGCGCCGCCGGTTTCAGCGCCTTCGTCGAGCAGGTCCGCACCGAGAAGGGCACCCTGCACCGCGTGCGGGTCGGGCCGGTGGCCAACCGCGCCGATGCCGAACAGCTGAAGGCGCAGGTCGCCGCCAAGGTCGGCGTGGCCGGCATGGTGCGCCCGCACCCATGACCTGCCCGCAGCCCCGTTGCCAGCGCCGCCGAAGGAGCGGGGCGCCATGATCGACGTGGTGCTGCTGTTCGTGATTGCCGCCTCGGCCCTGCTCGGGTTGCTGCGTGGCTTCGTGAGCATCGTCATCGGCACCGTCTCATGGCTGGTCGCCGCCTGGGCGGCCTTCGCCTTCGGCAGTGATGCCGCGCGCTGGTGGTCGGCCCCGGCCGCACCGGGCGGCGAGCACTTCATCGGTGGCTACCTGGGCGTCGGCATCGGCGTGATGCTGGTGGTCGCGGTCATCGGCATGGTCATCAAGCACATCGTCCACCGCAACATGCTGGGCAGCCTGGACCGCCTGCTGGGCGGGGTGCTGGGCACCGTGCGTGGCGGGCTGATCGCGGCCATCCTGTTGCTGCTGGGCAGCTTCACCCCGTTGACCGCCGAGCCGTCCTGGCGCAACTCCAGCCTGCGCCCGGTGCTGAACCCGGCGGTGGCCTGGATGAACAGCAAGCTGCCGCACTGGGAGGTACCGGGCGCCGATCTGCTGCCCAAGGCCTTGCCAGTGGACACTTTGTCCCCATCTGCGTTGATGGAAATGGGCAAGAACGCGGGCGCCGGGTTGGGCAAGCCGGGCGCGACAGGCGATAATGGCATCCTCAACCAGGTAGTGGCGGGCAGCGGATGGCTGCGGCCTGCGAAAGCGGAACAGGGCAGCGAACATGATCCGGCCGAAGTGCGCCCGGATGCCCCAGCACTGCCAGGCAACATCGAGCCGGACGATCCGGCCAACGTCGACCGCAGGCGCGGCGATCACTGAAGGCCAGGCATGGCCACCTTCCCTGTAACTGGGCACATGCCCAGCGGAGACCTCGCACCATGTGTGGCATCGTCGGAATCGTCGGCAACCAGAACGTCGCCGGGCAGTTGTATGACGGCTTGACCGTCCTCCAGCATCGCGGCCAGGACGCGGCAGGCATCGCCACCGCCAGCGGCAGCCGCCTGCGGGTACAGAAGGCCACCGGCCTGGTCCGCGACGTGTTCGACGCCCGCACCATGTCCACCCTGGAAGGCAACATCGGCATCGCCCACGTGCGTTACCCGACTGCCGGTTCGGAAGGCATGGACGAGGCGCAGCCGTTCTACGTCAATTCGCCGTACGGCATCGCGCTGGCCCACAACGGCAACCTGATCAACACCGAAGACCTGCGTCGCCAGGTGTTCGAGCAGGATCGCCGCAACGTCAACACCGATTCGGACAGCGAAGTGCTGCTGAACGTGTTCGCCTACGAACTGGAGCAGCAGCGCCAGCTCAGCCCGGAAGCGGCCATCCGCGCCGTGGCCGGCGTGCACCGCCGATGCAAGGGCGGCTATGCGGTGGTCAGCGTGGTGCTGGGCCTGGGCCTGGTCGCCTTCCGCGATCCGCATGGCATCCGTCCGCTGGTGCTGGGCAAGCGCAGCCACGCCGAAGGCGATGAGTACATCGTGGCCTCCGAATCGGCCGCGCTGGACGTGCTGGGCTTCCAGCGCGTGCGCGACGTGCAGCCGGGCGAAGCGCTGGTGATCACCGCGCGCGGCGAGCTGTTCTCGGAGATCTGCGCCGAGCCGGCCGAGCACACCCCGTGCATCTTCGAGTACGTGTACTTCGCACGTCCCGATTCGATGATCGACAACGTGTCGGTGCACAAGGCGCGCATGCGCATGGGTATCAAGCTGGGCGAGAAGATCCTGCGCCTGCGCCCGGACCACGACATCGACACCATCATCCCGATCCCGGACACCTCGCGCGATGCCGCGCTGGAAATCTCCAACGTGCTCGGTGTGAAGTACCGCGAAGGCTTCATCAAGAACCGCTACATCGGCCGCACCTTCATCATGCCGGGGCAGGGTGAGCGGGTGAAGTCGGTGCGCCGCAAGCTCAACCCGATCCACCTGGAGTTCCGCAACCGCGTGGTGCTGCTGGTGGACGACTCGATCGTGCGCGGCACTACCAGCCAGCAGATCGTGCAGATGGCCCGTGATGCGGGCGCGCGCAAGGTCTACCTGGCCAGCGCCGCGCCGCCGGTGCGCTTCCCCAACATCTACGGCATCGACATGCCGGCGGCCGAGGAACTGGTCGCGCACAACCGCACGGTGGAAGAGATCGAAGCCCACCTGGGCTGCGACTGGCTGATCTACCAGGACATCGAGGACATGGAAGCGGCGGTGAGCGAAGGCAACACGGCGCTGCGCAGCTTCGATTCGTCGTGCTTCAACGGCCATTACCCGACGGGCATCGAGCCGGGCTACTTCGAGCGCATCCAGCAGCTGCGTTCGGACGA
>DOKO01000158.1:0-209 GCA_003510825.1 Stenotrophomonas sp. | reverse complement strand
CCAGCAGCTGCGTTCGGACGACGCCAAGCACAAGCGCCGCGCCTGAGGTCCAGGCCGTGGTGGATGTCCCCGACGTCGGTGGCGACCTGCTGCGCGCTGCGCAGCAGTGCCTCGCCGAAGCCGACCCGCTGCGCAAGGTCGCGCTGACCCAGGCCTATGCGGCCGCGTTCCGTGCCGGGCGCCTGAAGGTGCCCGCCGACGCGCCGCAG
>DOKO01000234.1 GCA_003510825.1 Stenotrophomonas sp. | reverse complement strand
TGACGTTGAAGTTGACGTTGACGTTGACGTCGCCTCTGCGGGTGCAGGGTGCAAACCCTGCATACAACACACTCATGCCCCATGCGCGACCCTGTCCATCCGCGTGTTCGAGTGGAGGTGGCAAGGGTGCATTGGGAGCACATGCAGGCCTATGCATGGCCGTTGGGGCTGGCGCTGGTGATCGGCGGCATCGGTGCATGGGTGATCCTGTGGGTCTATCACCGGTTGAAGGGGCGCGATCGGCGTCGTGCGCGCATCGGCCGCGTGCTTGGCCTGCCGCTGGCCACGGCGTTGCCGCTGCTGCTGCTGATTCCCGCATTGCAGGCGACGCCGTTGCAGGACCCGCTGCTGGGCAATCTGCAGCGCATCCTGCACATCAGCCTGGTGGCCTGCTTCATCTGGTTGCTGGTGCGCGGTGTCGGCGCCATCGAGCGCGCGATCCTGCGCAGCAATCCCATCGACGTGGCCGACAACCTGGAAGCGCGCCGCATCCAGACCCAGACCCGTGTGCTCAGCCGGGTGATCATGGGCGGCATCATCGTGCTCGGCGCCTCGCTGGTGCTGCTGCAGTTCGACATGGTGGCCAAGATCGGTTCGGCGCTGCTGGCGTCGGCGGGCCTGATCGGCCTGGTCGCTGGTATCGCCGCCAAGCCGGTGTTCGGCAACCTGATCGCGGGCCTGCAGATCGCAGTGACCCAGCCGATCCGCCTGGATGACGTGGTGATCGTCGAGGGCGAGTGGGGCCGCATCGAGGAGATCGGTAGCAGCTACGTGGTCGTACGCATCTGGGATGAGCGGCGCATGGTGGTGCCGTTGACCTGGTTCATCGAGAACCCCTTCCAGAACTGGACGCGACGCAGCGCCGACCTGTTGGGTACCGCGTTTTTCTGGCTGGATTACCGCGCACCCATCGCAGCCATCCGTGCCGAACTCGAGCGCATCTGCCGGGGCGAGCCGCTGTGGGATGGCCGCGTGTGCGTGACCCAGGTGACCGACACCAGCGAGCGTGCGATCCAGGTCCGCCTGCTGGTCAGTGCCCGCAGTTCCGGCGATGCGTTCGACCTGCGCTGCCTGGTGCGCGAACGGATGCTCGATTTCCTTGCCCGTGAACATCCGCAGTCGCTGCCGCAGGTGCGTGCGCGCCTGCAGCACGAGGATGAGCTGGACATGCCGCGCGGGCCGCGTGCGCGCACGGCGGACGTGCGGTCGCCGGGTGCGGAGGATGGGGAGGCCGCGATCGTGCCGGTGGAGCCAGAGCCCGAACGGTAGCGCCGGGCCATGCCCGGCGAGCGCAGCGGCATCGTCCCATCCGCCGGGCATGGCCCGGCGCTACCGGGACGTTACGGATCGCCGGCGTCGATCAATGCGTCGGTGGCGAACCGCGGCGGCTGCCGTGCGCGGGTGCGCTGTTCGTAGGCGTAGGCCATCTCGATCAGCTTCGGCTCGCTCCAGGCGGTGCCCATGAACAACAGGCCGGCGGGCAGGCCGTCGATCTGGCCCATCGGCACGCTCAGGCTGGGGTAGCCGGCCACCGCAGCGGCGCTGTAGCTCTCGCCGGGGAAATCATCGCCGCTGCTGCGCAACGGCCAGGCAATGCCGGTGGTCGGGGCGACCAGGCCATCGAGCTGGTGCGCGGCCAGCACCGCATCAATGCCCTCAGGGCCGGCCAGGCGGCGTGCATCGCTGCGCGCACGGATGTAGACGGGGTCGGCCAGGCCGGCGGTGGCGTCGGCCTCCTGCAGCAGCTGCTGGCCGAACAGCCCCAGTTCCTGCTTTGCATGGGCCTGGTTGAAGGCGATCAGCGCGGCCAGGCTGCGCAGCGGCGCCTTGTAGGTGACGAGGTAGCGCTCCAGCCCCGCCTTGAACTCGTACAGCAGCACGGTGCGCTCGGCCTCGTCCCAGGCGCCCTGGTTGGGCATCGCCACCGGCACCACCACCGCGCCGGCGCGGCGCAGCTCGGCTACGGCCTGGTCCATCAGTGGCGACATGCCGCGGTACTTCAGCAGCGGCGTCTGCAGCAGGCCCAGGCGTTTGCCGCGCAGGCCCTGCGGATCCAGTCGCGCGGTGTAGTCGTAGACCGCCCGCCCGGGCATGGTCGCGGTCGCCGGGTCGGCGGCATCGCGGCCGGCGATGGCGGTCAGCACGGCGGCCGCATCGGCCACGCTGCGGGTCATCGGACCGGCGGTGTCCTGGCTGAAGGAGATCGGGATGATGCCCTCGCGGCTGACCAGGCCGACGGTGGGCTTGAGCCCGACCACGCCGTTGATCGCCGCCGGGCAGACGATGCTGCCGTCGGTCTCGGTGCCGATCGCCACGCTGGCCAGGTTGGCGGACACGGCCACCGCGCTGCCGCTGCTGGAGCCGCACGGCGAATGGCTCAGGCGGTAGGGGTTGCGGGTCTGGCCGCCGCGCGCGCTCCAGCCGGACACCGAATCATTGCCGCGGAAGTTGGCCCATTCGCTGAGGTTGGTCTTGCCCAGCACCACTGCGCCGGCCTCGCGCAGGCGGCGCACCAGGTAGGCATCGCCGGGCTTGAAGCCCTGCAGCGCCAGCGAGCCGGCGGTGGTGGCCATCGGTGCGGCGTTGATGTTGTCCTTCAGCAGCACCGGGATGCCGTGCAGCGGGCCACGCAGGCGGCCTGCACGGCGCTCGCGGTCACGTTCGGCCGCTTCCTTCAGGGCATCGGGGTTGAGTTCCAGCACCGCCCGCAGGCGTGGCCCGGTGCGGTCCAGGGCGGCGATGCGCTTGAGGTAGGCGGCGGTGAGGGTGGTGCTGTCCAGCTCACCGCTGACCATCCGCGCCTGCAGATCGGCCACGTCGGTTTCGGCGTAGGGGAACGGCACGTTGCTGCTGCTGGGCGCGGCGGCGTGCGCAGCCGGTGTCGCCGGACTGCAGCCCACGGCAAACAGCGCGGGCAGGGCCGCGGTCAGGCAGGTCAGCAGGGAAGACAGGAACGGGCGCATCGGACGGCTGGGTCGGCTCCAATCGTCAGTGTAGCGGCTGCTCAGTGGCGGCGCTTGCGCAGGTCGCGGGCGAGTACGTAGACGACGATCAGGTTGATCGCCAGCACGCTCCAGGACGCCCAGCCGGGGTGGCGGAGCACCGCGTAGATATCGAAGGGCAGGTAGATGGAGGCGGTCAGGCAGCCGAGCCAGGAGGCCCAGGCCTTGGCCTTCCACAGGCCCCAGGCTTCGACCAGATGCAGCAGGCCGTAGCCGATCATCGCCGCCGCGGCCAGATGCACCGCGTCGGGACTGATCATGTTCAACAGCGAGGGCAGGGTGCCGTGATCCGGGTCCAGGCTGAAACGCCGGATCAGGGCATTGACCCCATCGCGAAGCGGCTGCGGACCGAGCATTTCCAGCCCGGTCGCAGCCAACAGCGCCAGCATCGCCTTGCTCGCTTCGAGCAGGGCGATGACGTGGAGGCCCGGATGCCGGTGCGGATCCGGGTTGTAGCCGTTCTGGCTCACGGGTCAGGCTCAGCCGCCGCGCGAAGCCTTCTTGCGGTCGCTTTCGGTCAGGAACTTCTTGCGCAGGCGGATCTCCTTCGGGGTGATCTCGACCAGCTCGTCGTCCTCGATGAAGTCCAGGGCCTGTTCCAGCGAGTACTTGATCGCC
>DOKO01000250.1 GCA_003510825.1 Stenotrophomonas sp. | reverse complement strand
GTGCGCGGCGACAACGACCACCACAAGGTGGAAGCCTGCTTCAAGGCGCTGGCACGTGCATTGCGCCCGGCGCTGGCCCGACAGGGCACCGCGCTGCCGACCACCAAGGGGGCGCTGTGAGCGAGGTTGCACTGATCGATGCCGGCGGTGCCAACCTTGGTTCGGTGCGCTACGCGCTGGAGCGACTGGGCGCGAACGTGCGCCTGGTACGCGATGCCCAGGGCCTGGTCGGCGCGCAGCGGGTGATCCTGCCTGGCGTCGGTGCCGCGGCACCGGGCATGCAGCGCCTGCATGCGCAGGGCCTGGTTGAACCGCTGCGCCGCCTGGAGGTGCCGCTGATGGGCATCTGCCTGGGCATGCAGCTGCTGTTCGAACGTTCCGAAGAAACCGGCGTGGATGCGCTGGGCCTG
Organism: Stenotrophomonas sp.; assembly: GCA_003510825.1. GTDB lineage: Bacteria > Pseudomonadota > Gammaproteobacteria > Xanthomonadales > Xanthomonadaceae > Stenotrophomonas. Next base: position 4,736 of record DOKO01000250.1, on the reverse strand, counting down.
ATTCCCGGCACGGTGCGCAAGCTGGTGCCGGCCTGTGGCATCCGCGTGCCGCACATGGGCTGGAACCGGCTGCTGACGCTGCGCCCGTCGCTGCTGCTGCAGGGCGTACCGGACCGTTCCAGCGCGTACTTCGTGCACAGCTATGCCGCGCCGCTGAACGCCCACACCGTCGCCGCCTGCGACCACGGCGGCCTGTTCACCGCCGTGATCGAGCAGGGCCGCTACTTCGGCGCCCAGTTCCACCCCGAGCGTTCCGGCGATACCGGTTCGCTGATGCTGCGCAATTTCCTCGAGGGCACTGCTGCATGAGTTTCACCGTCTACCCCGCACTGGATATCCGCGAAGGCCGCGTGGTGCGCCTGCGCCAGGGCGACTACGCGCAGGAAACCTCCTACGGCGACGATCCGCTGCCGCGTGCGCAGGCGTTTGCCGCGCAGGGCGCGCAGTGGATGCACCTGGTCGACCTGGACGCTGCACGCGCCGGCGGCTACACCCTGGCCCCGCTGCTGGCGTCGATCCGCCAGAACACCTCGCTGCAGGTGCAGACCGGTGGCGGCGTACGTGGCCGTGATGACGTCGCGCGCATCCTCGATGCTGGTGCCAACCGCGTGGTGGTCGGCTCGCTGGCCGTGCGCCGCCCCGACGAAGTGTTGGGCTGGCTGGATGAATTCGGCGCCGAACGCATCACCATTGCCCTCGACGCCCGCCAGGACGCGCAGGGCCAGTGGCAGCTGCCGGTGCACGGCTGGACCGAGAATGCCGGGGTGACCCTGGACGACCTGGCCCAGCGCTACGCGCGCGCCGGCATGCGCCACCTGCTGTGCACCGACATCGCCCGCGACGGCATGCTGGCCGGCCCCAACATCAGCCTCTACACCCACCTGTCGGCGCTGCTGCCGGGTGTGGCGGTGCAGGCGTCCGGTGGCATCCGTGACGTGGCCGACGTGGCCGAAGCACGCGCTGCCGGCTGCGGCGGCGCCATCCTTGGCAAGGCGCTGCTGGAACAGCGCATGGACCTGGGCGAGGCACTGGCATGTTGAGCCGCCGCATCATTCCCTGCCTGGACGTGCGCGATGGCCGCGTGGTCAAGGGCGTGCGCTTCCGCGACCACGTCGACATGGGCGACATCGCCGAGCTGGCCCAACGCTACCGTGACCAGGGCGCCGACGAGCTGGTGTTCTATGACATCGGTGCCAGCCCCGAGGCACGTTCGGTGGACGTGGCCTGGATCGAGCGCATCGCGCGCCTGATCGATATCCCGTTCTGCGTGGCCGGTGGCATCGACAGCGTGGACACCGCGCGCCGGGTGCTGTTTGCCGGTGCGGACAAGGTATCGATCAACTCGCCCGCGCTGGGCCGTCCCGAACTGATCACTGAACTGGCCGAGGAGTTCGGCGTGCAGTGCGTGGTCGTCGGCGTCGATTCGGTGCGCGAGGACGATGGCCAGTGGCGGGTGCGCCGCTTCACCGGTGACCCGAGCAAGACCCAGGCCGTGCCGCTGCGCACGCTGGACTGGATCGTCGAGGCGCAGCGCCGCGGTGCCGGTGAGATCGTGCTGAACTGCATGGACAGCGACGGCGTGCGCCGTGGCTACGATGTGGAGCAGCTGCGCCAGGCCCGCGCGCTGTGCAATGTTCCGCTCATCGCTTCTGGCGGTGCCGGTGCGATGGAGCATTTCGCCCAGGCCTTCGACCAGGCCGATGTGGACGGTGCACTGGCTGCCAGCGTGTTCCACAGCGGCGCCATCGCCATTGCAGATTTGAAGCGCTACCTGCGCGAACAGCAGATCGAGGTTCGAGATGTCTATTGAAGTACGCCCGTCGCCGCAGGCGCTGGAATCGCTGGACTGGGCAAAGGGCGATGGCCTGCTGCCGGCCGTGGTGCAGGACGCCGACACCCTGCAGGTGCTGATGCTGGGCTATGTCAACGCCGAGTCGCTGCACATCACCCAGGTGACCGGGCACATGACCTTCTACAGCCGCAGCAAGCAGCGCCTGTGGACCAAGGGCGAGCAGTCCGGCCACGTGCTGGCGGTGCAGTCGATCAGCGTGGACTGCGATGCAGATACCGTGCTGGTGCTGGCCCGTCCGGCCGGCCCGACCTGCCACACCGGTGCTGAAAGCTGCTTCGATGGCGCGCCGAAGGATTTCCTCGGTGGCTTGGGCCAGCTGGTGGCCGTGCGCGAAGCGCAGCGTCCGCCGGGCAGCTACACCACCTCGCTGTTCGAAGGTGGCATCCGCCGCATCGCGCAGAAGGTGGGCGAGGAGGGCGTGGAAACCGCGCTGGCCGCGGTGGCGCAGGACGACGAGGCCCTGCTGGGCGAATCGGCCGACCTGCTGTATCACCTGCTGGTGCTGCTGCGCGCGCGCGGGTTGTCGCTGCAGGACGCCCGCGATGTGCTGGAAATGCGCCACCGTTGATCGGGGCGTGCGGACCAACGGTCCGCACCTACCGGGCGACACCGCGTGCGCGATGTCATCAACGGAATCTACAATGGGCGGTCTTTCTTTCCCGGACCGCCCCCATGAAACTGCCCGCCGCCTGGCTGTGCTGCCTGTTGCTGACTTCGCCGGCCTGGGCCGCCGATACGGTGGTCAGTGGCAAGGTCTATCTCGAACGCGACGGCAGGCCAGGTCGCGGCGCGACCGATCCGGGCCTGGCCGGGGTGCAGGTCTCCAACGGCGAAACCATCGTCAAGACCGCTGCCGATGGCAGCTACAGCCTGCCCGTGCGCGACGGGCAGACCGTGTTCGTCATCAAGCCCGATGCCTACAGCTTCCCGAAGGCGGCCGACGGCCTGCCCACGTTCTGGCGCCACTACCGCCCGAATGGTTCGCCGGCGCTGAAGTACGGCGGCATCGCCGCCACCGGCGAGGCCGACCGTGGCTGGGATTTCGCCCTGCAGTCCGACCGCCATGACAGCCGCCACGGCTTCCAGATGCTGGTCTTCACCGATTCGCAGACGGCCAGCCTGAAGGACATCGGCTACTACCAGCAGTCCATCGTGGCGCCGCTGGTGGGCCAGACCAAGGCACGCCTGGGCACCACTCTAGGCGACATCGTCAACGACGACCTGAGCCTGTACCCGGCCATCAACAAGGTGACCACCGAACTGGGCGTGCCGTGGTTCCATGTGCCGGGCAACCACGACCTGGATTTCGATGCCGCCAACGACGATCACTCGCTGGACAGCTGGCGCAACATCTACGGCCCGGACACCTACGCGGTGGAAGAGGGCGGTGCCAGCTTCGTGTTCCTCGATGACGTGGTCTACGATCCCAACGCCAAGCCGAAGTACGTCGGTGGCCTGCGCGAGGACCAGTTCGCCTTCCTGGCCGGCTACCTGAAGGGCCTGCGCAAGGACCGCCTGCTGGTGCTGGGCATGCACATCCCGCTGTTCGACGCCGCGCCGGGTCGCGAGACCTTCCGCCACGCCGACCGCCAGCGCCTGTTCGACCTGCTCAAGGACTTCCGCAACGTGCTGGTGCTGAGCGGCCACAGCCACACCCAGCAGCACGTCTACCACGGCAAGGCCGAGGGCTGGGAGGGTGAGAAGCCGCTGCACGAGTACAACGTCGGTGCCAACTGCGGCGCGTTCTGGTCGGGCGTGAAGAATGCCGCGGGCGTGCCGGACAGCACCATGAGCGATGGCACGCCGAAGGGCTACGCGCTGCTGGACGTGGCCGGCAACGGCAGCTACCGCCTGCAGTACCGCGTGGCCGGTGCCCCGGCCAGCGACCAGATCGGCCTGCATGCGCCGAAGGTGCTGCGCCAGGGGGCTTACCCGGCATGGGGCGTGTACGCCAACGTGTACATGGGCGAAGACACCAGCGTGGTCGAGTTCCGCGTTGACGGCGGTGCCTGGCAGGCGATGAAGCAGGTCAGCCAGCCTGACCCGCGCCTGCTGGTGGAGAACGTGGCCGATGACACGGCCGACGTCCTGCGCGGCTATGATCGTTCGCCGGAAGCCACCGCATCGCCGCACCTGTGGCGTGGCGCGCTGCCGACCAACCTCGAGGTGGGCAGCCACAAGATCGAGGTGCGCTCGACCCAGCCCGACGGCGCTGTGTTCACCGCCACCACCCGCTACAGCCTGCAGACGGCCCAGCCCTGATCCAGGCCGGTCCGGGTGCAGGTTCGCTGCACCCGGGTCCGGCAGCGTTGGCAAAGCGCGTTCAATGCCTGAGAATCGACACGATTCAATCGATTCAAGCAGGCCAGTGTGAACGTTGCAGCAGCGTCCCCGGTACTTTCCGATCTGGCCAGCCCTTCCGCTGGAAGCGGTGCCCCCCACGGCCATGATCCGCGCTGTCTGGTGGTGGCCGACGTCGGCGGCACCTTCGCCCGCCTGGCCCTGGCCGAGACCACGCCGGGGCAGACCCCACGCCTGGGCAGCTACCGCACCTACGCCTGCGCTGATCATCCGAGCCTGGCCGCGATCCTCGCCGACTTCACTGCCAGCCTTGGCCTGCCGGTCAGCACGGCCGTTGTGGCCATTGCCGGCCTGCTCGATGGCGATGTGCTGATCAACGCCAACCTGCCGTGGACGGTCTCGCTGTCCACCACCCGCGCGCAGTCCGGGCTGCAGGAACTGCAGCTGATCAACGATTTCGAAGCGGTGGCGCTGGCCATTCCCTACCTGCAGGCCGACACCCTGGTGCCGTTGAACGGCGATGCCGATCCGGCGCAGGCGTTCCCGGCGCTGGTGCTGGGCGCGGGGACCGGCCTGGGCGCGG
>DOKO01000068.1 GCA_003510825.1 Stenotrophomonas sp. | reverse complement strand
AGCAGGATCCCCAGCAGCAGGCCGGTCATCACCCGGCCAACGATCTGCCCACGGTGTGCGTCCGGGGCCAGTACCGCGGCCGCCGGCACGATGTCCTGCGCCAGCGTGGCCATCAGCCCCACCAGCAGGCTGGCCATCAACAGGCCCGGCAGCTGGCCGGCCAGTGCCGCGCCCGCCAGTGCCAGCGACAGCAGCACCGACTTCAGCAGAATCAGGTGGCGGCGATCGAAGCGGTCACCCAGCGGGGCCAGCAGCAGGATGCCCAGCGCGTAGCCCAGCTGGGTCAGGGTCGGCACCAGCCCGACGCCGCGCTCGCTGGCGCCGAGATCCTGCGCGATCAGGCCCAGCATCGGCTGGCTGTAGTACAGCGAGGCCACCGAGAAGCCGGCGCCGGCCGCCATCGCAAGGACCAGCGGGGCCGAGGGGGCCGCCGTGGGCGTGGCGCTCACGGAAATGGAAGGGGTGGACATGGATGAACTCCGGGGGAGGAATGGTGCATAGCCTGACGATATTCGCCACACGTCTGTAGTAGGCTCAGCCACATATCATTCATACGCACAGCGCATGACCGACCTGCCCGCCGGCGCCGACCGCCTCGACCTGCTGCGCACCTTCCTGCGCATCGTCGATGCCGGCAGCCTCTCCGCCGCCGCCACCCAGCTCGGCACCACCCAGCCCACGGTCAGCCGGCGCCTGCAGGCGCTGGAGCGACAGCTGGGCCTGCGCCTGCTGCAGCGCTCCACCCACGGCCTGCAGCTGACCGAGGACGGCCAGCGCTGCCAGCGCCACGCGCAGCGGGTCATCGACGAATGGGAATCACTGCAGGCCGAACTACATGGCGAGGCGCAGGTGCTGCGCGGGCGCCTGCGGGTGATGGTGCCGCACGCGTTCGGCCAGGCGCAGCTGCTGCCGACCATGCTGGACTTCCTCGCCCGCCATCCGCAGCTGAGCCTGGAATGGATCCTCGAAGACCATCGCCCGGACTTCGTTGCCGACGGCGTCGACTGCGCCGTGCGCGTCGGCCCGGTGGACGAGCCGCGCATGGTCGCCCTGCCGCTGGCAGAGGTGCCACGCATCGTGGTGGCCTCGCCTGCCCTGGCCGATCCGGCGCGCGTGCGCACGCCCGAGGAGGCGCAGGCACTGCCGTGGATCGCGCTGGCCACCTACTACCGCGAGCGCCTGCTGCTGCACGATGCGCAGGGGCGCGCGCACACGCTGTCGATCGCCCCGCGCCTGCTCACCGACAACCTGTTCGTGGTGCAGCGTGCCGCCGTGGCCGGTCTGGGCGCGGCGGTAGTCTCGGCGTGGCTGGTGGCCGACGACCTGGCCGAAGGCCGCCTGGTGCAGCTGCTGCCGCAATGGCAGGCGCCGCCGCTGCCGGTGCACCTGGTGTTCCCCGCCGCGCGCCAGCAGCCGCTGCGGCTGCGCGCGTTCATCGATGCGATGAAGGAAGCACTGCCGCAGCTGCATGGGATGCGGCCGGCGGTGCGGTGAACCGCTGGAAGGGTCAGAGCCCTTTGCGCAGCAAAGGGATCCGACCCTGGTGTCCGGGGTCGGATCCCTTTCCATCGGAAAGGGCTCTGACCCCACAGCCGGTCACTTCGCCTTGGCCGCCTCGGCATTCCACGCCGCCACCTTGGCCTTGGTGTCGGCCAGCATCTTGTCCAGCGCGGCACGGTCATACACGGTGCCGCGCAGGATCACGCTGTCGATCTTCTCAGTCGCGGCGATGTCCTGCAGCGGGTTGGCGGTCAGCAGCACCAGGTCGGCCGCCTTGCCGCTGGCAACGCCACCGTAGCGATCCATCTGGCCGAACCATGCCGGGCCCGAACGCGTGGCCGCCGACAGCGCCTGCGGCGCGCTCAGACCTTCCTTCACGAACAGCTGCAGTTCCTGGTGCAACGCAATGCCCGGGAAGTTGTACGAGTTGAGGAAGCCCGCATCGGTACCGGCGATGATCGTCACCCCCGCTTCCTGCAGCATCGGCAGCACCGAGGCCACCTGGTGGTACTGCGCATGGCGCGCTTCGATCTGCGCCGGGGTCGCCTTGGCCGCGCGATCCACGCGCCACTGGTAGGTCGCACGCAGGCCCGGGCCGATGTAGGCCAGGTACGGATCGTTGGCGTGGTCATCCTGGTCGAGGAAATCGAGGATGCGGCCGCCATTGAGGGTCGGGGTGACGAACACGCCGCGCTTGGCGAAGTCGCGGTAGGCATGCATCGCCGTATCGTGGTCGAAGCTGGCATCCAGGCGGCGGTTGGCCTCGGCACGGTCGATGCGGCCGGCACCGAAATCGGCGGCGATCTGCGCTTCGTCCTTGCTGCCGGCCTTGAACGCGTAGTCCAGATGCTCGATCGAGGCGAGGCCGGCATCCACCGCCTGTTCGACGGTCAGCGCCATCGGGATATGGCCCGAGGCCTTGAAACCGGCCTTGCGCGCGGCGCTGGCCGAATACAGGAACAGCTCCGGCTTCAGCGTGCTGTCGGTGATCTTCACGAAATCGACCTTGTCGTGCTGCAGACGGGTGATTGCCTTGTCGACGTCAGCCTCGCTGCCCACTTCGATGGTGCCCTTCCAGACCGGCTTGATGCCTTCGATCTTGGCGCCGGAGCTGAGCAGGCGCGGCCCGAACAGCGTGCCGTTGGCGATCTCGCCACGCCACTGCAGCACCTGCTCCGGCAGGTCGCCCGAGCAGTCGCGCACGGTGGTGATCCCATGGGCGATGTACAGCGGCAGCAGCGCCTTGTTCTCTTCGATGAGGCCCGGGCCGCCGCCGAAGTGCACGTGCATGTCCCACAGGCCCGGGATCAGGTACTTGCCCTTGGCGTCGATCTGGCGGCTGGCGCTCCACTGGCTGCGCAGCTGCGCATCTGGGCCGACGGCGACGATGTCATCGCCACGGATCACCACGCTCTGCCCCGGCAGGCTGCGTGCGTGTTCGACATCGACCACGGTGGCGTTGCGGATCAGCAGGTCGGCACGCTCGGCAGCGGAGGCCGACAGCGGTGCGACGGCAAGGAGGATCGCAAGGGACAACGGACGGGACTGGAACATGGACGGCATCCTGGTGGGCGCGCGTAACGCGCAGGGTGGAAGGGGTCGGGATTCAGCGCTGGGCGCCGGCCTGGCGCAGCAGGGTTTCAATGTGGGTGTAGCCACGCTGGCGTGCATGCATCAGCGGCGTCACGCCATCGCCATCGGCGAGTTCGGGATTGGCGCCGGCGTCGAGCAGCAGCTGCACGATCTGCACATGGCGCGGGCCGCCATCGCCGAGCAGGATCGCTTCCAGCAGTGCGGTCCAGTGCAGGCGGTTGACATGGTCGACCGCCACACCCGCGCGCAGCAGTATGCGCACGGTGGCCACATGGCCGCGTTCGGCCGCGGGAATCAGGGCGGTGCCGCCGTAGCGGTTGGTGCTGCGCAGGTCGGCGCCGTGGGCCAAGGTCAGCGCGAGGATGTCATCGAGGCCGCGTGCGCCGGCATACAGGTAAGCACTGTCCTGCATCGCATCCTTGGCGTTGACGTCGGCACCGGCCTCGATCAGTTCGCGTGCGGCATCGACGTGGTTGCCGTGGGTCGCCAGCAGCAGTGCGGTACGACCTTCACCATCGCGCGATTCCAGATCGGCATCGTCTTCCAGCGCCGCACGCACGGCGGCGGCATCGCCTCGCGCGGCGGCATCGCGCAGGCGCGCATCGGCCGGACCGGCCGTGGCCGAACACCCCGGCACCACCATCGCCAACAGGCACAGCAGCAACAGGCGACCCAGCGGGCCGGGCAAACGAGGGCAACGAGCGATGCGCATCTGCGGTTCTCCGGTGCAGCGGGGCGCCGTGCTTGCCGCCCCCTGCCCTGCATGGTAGAAGTCGCCAAGTGCATCCAGAAGTGAAATGTTCAAATGCAAGACAGTGCCAAATCGAATAGAACACTGTTCGAACTGGACCTGCTGCGTGCGCTGGTGATGGTGGCCGACTGTGGCAGTTTCACCACTGCCGCCACGCGCCTGCATTCCACCCAGTCCACGGTCAGCCAGAAGGTACGGCGGCTGGAGGAACTGGCCGGGCACCGCCTGCTCGAACGCAGCCACCGCGACGTGCACCCCACCGATGCCGGGCACACGTTGCTGGGCTACGCGCGGCGCATGCTCGACCTGAATGAGGAAATGGCCCAGGCGCTGGCCGGCGCCACGGTGGAGACCGCGGTGCGCATCGGCGTGCCGGAGGATTTCGTCAACGCGCAGACCACGCGCATGCTGGCCGCCTTCAGCCGCCGCCACCCGCAGGTGAAGCTGGAAATCAGCAGCGGCCTGAGCCGCGACCTGGCGCATGGCTTCGACCATGGCGAGCTGGACCTGGTGCTGGTCAAGCAGCGCCGCAACACGCGCCAGGCGGTGCACTGCCGGCGCGAGCCGATGCACTGGATCGACAGCCAGCGCAGCAGCAGCCTGCAGCTGGATCCGCTGCCGCTGGTGACCTTTCCGCCACGCGGCCTGTACCGCGACGAGATGATCCAGGCGGTGGAGGCGCTGGGTCTGCGCTGGCGCATCGCGTTCACCAGTTCGTCGCTGAGCGGTATCCAGGGGGCGGTGGCCGATGGCATCGGCATCAGCCTGCTGCCGCGTCGCGCGGTGAGCCGCGAGCATCGCGTGATCGATGGTGAGCGGGGCCTGCCGGTGGTGGAGAACTATGAGATCGGGCTGCTGCATCGGCCGGATGCGGATGATGCGGTGCGCGCGCTCGCCGCCGAACTCTGGCGGCAGGTCCAGCGCGAGGCGGAGTAGTGTCCGGCAGGGCTACGCCCTGCACCTGCAGAGGCCGAAGCCGAAGCAACAGCA
>DOKO01000455.1 GCA_003510825.1 Stenotrophomonas sp. | reverse complement strand
ATCCGAGATTCAGCGGCCACCATCGGTGCGGGTGGCGGCGCAGGTGCGGCCGGTGCGGGCGCGGCGAGCAGGGCCATCGGCGCACTGGCTGCCGATTCGTTGTAGTGCATCTCCTTCGCCGCAGACGGCGGTGGCTGCTTCGGCCAGCTGCGGTTCCACCACTGCTGGCGCTCCTTCCACTGCGCAGCCACCTTGTCGAGCCTGCGCCGGTCTTCGGCTGCACGGTCAGCGACCTGGCGCGCATAGCCGCGGTCATAGTCGGCGCGCAGCGCACCGGCCGGGCGGATCGCGTAACGCAGGTAGTCCTGCAGGGTCTCCAGCACGATCAGCGAGGTATCCGGGCCAACCAGCCCGAACTGCTGCGACAGGCGCTGCATCGCTTCGCGGTTGCTGCGCCGGTCCACCGCCAGCTGCTGCAGGCGGGCCTGCGCCCACAGGCCAGCCGGCAGATCGCCATCGTCGCTGCGGGTGGTCGGCGGCATCGCCTGCCATTCGCCCCCATCGATGCGCACGCGCATCGGCACGCCCTCGGCCGCCAGGCGAGCATGCAGCCACAGCCAGCCCTGCGCTTCGCTGCGGCGATCGATCACCACGTCCTGCACGCCACGCCCGGCGTCGATCTGAATGTCCAGCGGCGCCGACAGCAGTTCGCGCGCGGCAGCCTGCACGTCATTGCCCAGCGCCACGAAACGGCCGCCGTGGGCCTCGCTCCAGCCACGCAGACGGGTGACATCGGTGCGTGCACCGGCACTGCTGACCGCGAACAGGCGCTGGCCAGCGGCTAGCGTCGGCAGTGCTTCCGGGCCGTAGGTCAGCAGGCCATCACTGACCAGCAGGTATTCCTTCACCCCGGGCTGCGGCTGCCAGTTGCCCAGCGCGCTGGCGCCGTCCGGCCGTACCTGCTGCAGCGCCTGGCGCAGCGCACTCCAGTCGCCCTTGCGGATGTGGAAGCGGCGCTCGGCCTCGGGGCGGTCGCGCAGCACGGTCAGCACGACGTTGCCCTCGCCCATCGCCGCGAAGTAGTGGTCCAGCAGCGCGAACTCGCGTGTGCGGTCACGCTGGCCGGCGGAACCGGAGCCATCCCAGAGCAGGCCAACATCGCTCGGCACCGTGCGCGGTGCACGGTCGGCGGGCACCGGCAGCTGGGCCAGCAGGTAGTGGCCGTCCTGCCACTTCGCCACCTGCACCTGAGACTGGCGCACCGCAGGCAGGGTCCATTGCAGCTGTGCCGGCAGTTGTGCGCCACGCCCCTGCCAGTGCAGCTGCCCGCCCTGCAGGGCGAATGGCGCCTTGCCGGTGGTCGCAGCGCCTGCCGCCTGCAGATCCAGCTTCACCGAAGCCGCACCTGCAGCGAACTGCAGCGGCAACGCCCATTGCCATCCGTTACCGGCGTAGGCCAGCGGCTCACGCACCACCAGCTGCACGCGGCGGCTGCCGCCGGCCGGCAGCGGATACACGCGCAGGCGGAACTGGTTGCCCGCCGTCTGTTCCAGCAGGCCCGGGTCAACGCCGCGGCGGGCAATCTCCTCGAAGACCTGGCGGCCGCGATCCTTCGGCACCGGCACCGCCTCGCGCAGCTCGCCATTGATGTCCAGCGCGAAGCCGCTGATCTGCTGGCCATCCCCAAGCGGGAACTGCAGCTCGCCTTCCAGCACGCGGCTGTTGGGATTGTGGAATTCCAGGGTGATGCGGGTCTGCGCGATGCCGGCCTGGACCTCGCCTTCGATGCGGGCCTCGCGCAGCTGGATCGGCTGCTCGGCGGCCGGGGCGATCAGCAGCGGCGTGCTGGGCTGAGGCCGCGCCTGGCGGGGCGACTGCGCGTCAACGGGCCAGGCCGCCAGCACCAGCAGGATCAGGGGGACACAGCGGGCAAAGACCATGGCACGGCTCCAGTGGGATCGTGGACGGTTCAACGCACCAACACGGCAGGTGGGGTTACGGGTCGAGCGTGCGGGGCCTCTGGTAGCGCCGGACCATGCCCGGCGAGCGCGAAGCACGGCACTCCGCCGTCAGGCGGGAAGGCAGTGCTCCACGATCAGCTGGATCGCGGTGCCGCCGCGGTAATCATCGCAGGCCAGGCGGTAGGCCAGGTGCACGTGGCGGCTGGGTGCATTGCCGTGCCATCCGCCGAAATGGATGGCGTTGACCGTGCCCGGCACGCCGGGAAGGCGCAGTTCCAGCTTCAGGTGGCGCTCCTTCAGCACGCGCCAGTTGGCCACCTCGAAATGACCATCGAACAACGGTTCGGGGAAGCCCTGCCCCCAGGGACCGGCCAGGCGCAGGGCGTCGGCATGGCGGTGGTCGAGTTCGTGCACGGCCAGTTCGCCATCGCTGAGCACGTGCTGCTGCAACGCAGCCGGGTCCAGCACTTCCTGCACGATGGCGACGAAGGCGGCCTCGAACGCGGGCAGATGCTCCAGGCGCATGCTCAGGCCGGCGGCCATCGCGTGGCCGCCGAAGCGCTCGACCAGGCCGGGGTGACGCGCATCGACCAGCGCCAACGCATCACGGATATGCAGGCCCGGGATCGAACGGGCCGATCCGCGCAGGATGTCGGCGCCGGGTTCGGCGGGTGCAAAGGCGATCACCGGCCGGTGCAGTCGGTCCTTCATCTTCGATGCGACCAGACCGACCACGCCGGGGTGCCAGTCGGCATCGAACAGGCAGGCCGCCACCGGGCGCTCGCCCTCGGACTGCAGCACCACGCGTGACAGCGCCTGCTCGGCGTCGTCGGTCATCGACTGCTGCACGGCGCGGCGCTCGGCGTTGATCTGCTCCAGGGTCTGGGCGATGTCGCGGGCCTGGCGCGGATCCTCGGTCAGCAGCAGGGCGATGCCCAGGGCCATGTCCTCGAGGCGGCCGGCCGCATTGAGGCGCGGGCCGAGGGCGAAACCGATGTCGGTGGCCGTCAGCCGTGCGGCATCGCGGCCGCTGGCTTCGATCAGCGCCTTCAGGCCGACGCAGGCATGGCCGGCGCGCAGCCGACGCAGGCCGGCGCTGACCAGGGCGCGGTTGTTGGCATCCAGCACCACCAGATCGGCGACGGTGCCGACGGCCACCAGATCCAGCAGCGTGGTCAGGTCCGGGCCCTTGCCATCGGCGAAGACTCCAGCCTCGCGCATCTGCCGGCGCAGGGCCATCAGCACGTAGAAGATGACGCCGACACCGGCCAGCGACTTGCTGGGGAAGCCGTCGCCTTCCAGGTTCGGGTCGACGATGACATCGGCCGGTGGCAGCAGCGGTCCCGGCAGATGGTGATCGGTGACCAGCACCTGCCAACCACGCGCCTTGGCGGCGTTGACGCCGGCATGGCAGGCAATGCCGTGGTCGACGGTGACCAGCAGGTCTGGCTGCAGCTCGGCCAGCTCCTCCACCAGCGAGGGCGACAGGCCGTAGCCGTGCACCATGCGGTTGGGCACGGCATGGAACACGTGCTGCGCGCCGAGCATGCGCAGGCCGCGCACGCC
>DOKO01000375.1 GCA_003510825.1 Stenotrophomonas sp. | reverse complement strand
GGCCGAAGACCGCCGCCGCCTGGCGATGATCATCGAAGGCACCGCAGCGGGCACCTGGGAATGGAACGTGCAGACCGGCCAGATGCGCATCAACGCGCGCTGGGCCGAGATCGTCGGCTATCGGCAGGAAGAACTGGAGCCGGTGAACCAGGATACGTTCCAGGCGCTGGTCCATCCCGATGACCTGGCCCGTTCCGATGCCGCGCTGGAGGAGCACTTCCGCGGGCACACCGACCACTATGCGTGCCTGCTGCGCATGCGCCACAAGGACGGCCGCTGGATCTGGATCCACGACCGCGGGCGCGTGTTCGAGCGGGACGGGCAGGGCCGCCCGGTGTGGATGGCCGGCGCCCACGATGATGTGACCGAGCTGCAGCAGGCCCGGCAGGACGCAGCGGAAATGCGCCAGCGGCTGCAGGCGCTGGTCGATGCATCCGATGAAGTGGCGGTGATGGCCACCGACCCGCAGGGCATGATCACCCTGTTCAACAGCGGCGCCGAGCGCCTGCTGGGCTATACGGCCGATGACGTGGTGGGCCGGGTCGACCCGGGCGTTTTCCACGAGCCCGACGAGATCGCCGTGTTCCTGGCACCGCTGGCCGATGCCGAAGGGCGCCTGCCGACCGTCTTCCAGGCCCTGGCCGCGCAGGCCCAGGGCCGCACGTTCTCACGGCAGTGGACTTTCCTGCGCAAGGATGGCCAGCGCCGCCAGGTGCGGCTGTCGATCAGCCGCATGGACGGTGCCGACGGCCAGCGCATCGGTTACGTCGGCATGGCCATCGACATCACCGAGATGCAGCAGGCCCGTGCCGATGCGCGGCTGGCCGCGGACAAGTTCGCCGGTGCGTTCACCTCGGCAGCGCTGGGCATGGCCCTGGTCTCGCTGGAAGGACGCTGGCTGGACGTCAACAATGCGCTGTGCCGCATCCTGGGCTACCCGCGCGAAGAGCTGCTGCAGGTGGATTTCCAGCGTCTGACCCATCCGGCCGACCTGCAGACCGACCTGGCGCTGGTGCAGGACCTGCTGGCCGGCCGGCGCAACTACTACCATCTGGAAAAGCGCTACCTCAACCGCGATGGCAACACCATCTGGGCGCGCCTGTCGGTCTCGCTGGTGCGTAACGAGCGCGGCGAGCCGCTGCATTTCGTGTCGCAGATCCAGGACGTCACCGCCCAGCGCAGCAGCGAGCAGCGCCTATACGAAACCGAGCAGCGCAGCCGCATCACCCTGGATGCGGTGGCCGACCTGGTGCTGAGCGTGACCCTGGAAGGACGTATCGAGTACGCCAACGCTGCGGCCGTGCGCATCCTGGCGGGTGACAACGCGCTGGCCCTGGCCGGGCACAACGTCCAGGACGTGCTTTCGCTGACCACCGAATACGCGCCCGGCTCGGTGCTGGATGTAGCCGTGCTGCTGGACCCGGACAGCAACGCGGTGGACCTGCATGCCGACCTGCTGATGCGGCTGGGCGCGGCCACGGTGCCGGTGGACCTGACCCGCGCCTGGCTGCGCGATGACGAAGGCCAGGTGCGTGGCGCGGTGTGGGTGCTGCGCGACGATACCCAGCAGCGCGCCCGCCAGCGCGAGGCACGCCACCTGGCCGAGATCGACCCGCTGACCGAGCTGGGCAACCGCCGTGGCTTCGAGGCGCACCTGCAGCAGGCGATCACCCGTGTCGAGCGTACCGGTCAGGCGGCCTCGCTGATGTTCATCGACCTGGACCGCTTCAAGCCGGTCAACGACACCTGGGGCCACCTCGCCGGCGATGCGGTGCTGTGGGCGGTGGCCAGCGTGCTGCGCCATGGCGTGCGCGATTCGGACATCGTGGCGCGGCTGGGCGGCGACGAATTCGCGGTGATCCTGCCCGGCTGTGGCCCGCGCCGGGCCGCGCGCATCGGCCGCGAACTGCTGCAGACCCTGGCCGCGCTGTCCATTCCGTGGGACACGGCGCGGCTGCGGATCGGCGCCAGCATCGGCATCGCGCCGCTGGAGGCGGGCATGACGGTGGACGAGGCGGTGGCGTCGGCCGACGCCCAGTGCTATCGGGCCAAGGCCATGGGCCGCAACAACGTGCAGGTGCAGGGCGAATTGGGTGAACTGCCCGGCGAGGACAACGAGCCGGGCTGAACCGGTGCGTACCGGGCGCCCGCATGAAGCATGTTTCATTTGCCCGCACCGGCCGATTTGGCGAGCATGGGCGAGTCTGGACTTCAGCGGTGCCCATGTCGCGCGTATTGACCATCGAGGACGATGCCATCACCGCCCAGGAAATCGTGGCGGAACTGGGCAACCATGGCCTGCAGGTGGACTGGGTGGCCGACGGCCGTGAAGGCCTGGTCCGTGCCGCCAGTGGTGACTACGACGCCATCACCCTGGACCGCATGCTGCCCGGGCTGGATGGCCTGGCCATCGTCACCACCCTGCGCCGGATCGGCGTGCAGACCCCCGTGCTGATGCTCAGCGCGCTGTCCGACGTGGACGAGCGCGTGCGCGGCCTGCGTGCCGGCGGCGATGACTACCTGACCAAGCCGTTCGCCTCCGACGAGATGGCCGCGCGGGTGGAGGTGCTGCTGCGTCGCCGCCAGCAGCCGGCCAGCAACGAGACCGTGCTGCGCGTGGGCGACCTGCAGCTGGACCTGCTGGCGCGTACCGCCCACCGCGGCGGCCGCAGCCTGAGCCTGCTGCCGACCGAGTTCAAGCTGCTGGAGTACCTGATGCGCAACGCCGGGCAGGTGCTGACCCGGATGATGCTGTTCGAGGAAGTGTGGGGCTACCACTTCGACCCGGGCACCAACCTGATCGACGTCCACATCGGCCGGCTGCGGCGCAAGCTCGACCAGGCCGACCTGCCGTCGCTGATCCGTACCGTGCGCGGCAGTGGCTATGTCCTCAGCGAAACTGTCTGACGGCTGGCGTTCGTCCAGCAGCCGCCTGCTGGGGCTGTACAGCCTGTTGTTCGTGGCCTGGTCGTGCGTGCTGCTGGGCGTGCTGTACTGGCGGGTGTCGCTGTACCTGGACGAGCTGGCGCAGTCGGCCGTGCTGCAGCGTGCGCATCTGTTCGAGCATTTCACCGGTGACGCGCTGACCGAAGCGCTGCGCGAGAACCGCCGCTACGACCTGCACGGCATCGATGCCTATGGCCTGTTCACGCCACAGGGACAGCCGCTGGCCGGCGTGCTGAAAACCCTGCCGGAACAGCTGCCGCTGGATGGCAGCGCGCACCCGGTCTCGGGCCTGCCGATCACCGACGTCAACGCGCAGGGCAAGCGCGGCTTCGGCCTGGCCATGCCCACCCGCGATGGCCGCATCCTGGTGCTGGTGCGTTACAGCGGGCCGTTGAACGAGGTGAACCATCTCATCCTCGATGCACTGCTGTGGGGTGTATCGCTGACCCTGGTGCCGGGCCTGCTCGGCTGGCACCTGCTGCGGCGACGGCCGCTGCGGCGCATCCAGGCCATCGAAGAAGCGACTGCAAGGATCGTGGCCGGCAACCTTGGCCAGCGCCTGCCGCTGTCCAACCGCCGCGACGAGCTGGACATGCTGGCGTCGATCGTCAACGCCATGCTCGACCGCATCGAGCAGCTGATGACCGAGGTCAAAGGGGTGTGCGACAACATCGCCCACGACCTGCGCACGCCGCTGACCCGGCTGCGCGCGCAGCTGTACCGCATGCGCCAGCAGGTGGGTGATGGCGAGCCGCAGGCGGTGGCGCTCGAACAGGTGCTGGACGAGACCGATACGCTGATGGCGCGGTTCCGCGCGCTGCTGCGCATTTCCGAGCTGGAGGACCACCAGCGCCGATCCGGCTTCGTGAGCCTGGCGCCGGAGGCATTGCTGCAGGAGATCCATGCGTTCTACGCGCCGCTGGCCGAAGAGAAAGGGCAGTGGCTGGAGCTGGAACTGGCTGCTGATCTGCCCGGCGTAATGGGGGATCGGGGACTGCTGTTCGAGGCGATCGGCAACCTGCTGGACAATGCGATCCGCTTTGCGCCGGAGGGTGGCCGGGTGCGGCTGGCGGCGCGGGTGCAGGATGGCGCGACGTGCATCGTGGTGGAGGATTCCGGCCCGGGCATTGCCGAGGCCGAGCGCAGCCTGGTGTTCCAGCGTTTCCATCGCGCCGATGCCAGCGCGGGCGGGGGATTTGGTCTGGGATTGTCGATCGTGGCGGCGATTGCCGGCCTGCACGGGTTCCGTGTGACGGCCGGGGAGTCACGGCTGGGCGGCGCCGGTTTCAGTCTGCTGTGCCGGCCGCAGGTGTTGTAGGGGTGTGTTCTTTTGCAGGGCTTGCAGCCCTGCACCTGCTGCGATCAACGTCAACGTCAACGTCAACGTCAACGTCAAAGGCAGAAGCTGGCTTTCCGTGGGATGGCGGGGGGGGTCCGGTTGAGGGGGACGC
>DOKO01000038.1 GCA_003510825.1 Stenotrophomonas sp. | reverse complement strand
GCAGCGATGGCCTGCGAGCGCAGCGCCACGGTGGCGAGCGCGGGCCGGTTGTCACGCGGTGCGCGGGCATCAGCCACGCCCACCGGCCTGGGCTGCCCTGCCCCGCTGGCCTGCCAGTAACGGGCATCGCCGCCGATATCCAGGTCGATCGCGGTGGCGGCAGGTGCCGCCGCGCGAGCGGCGGCGAGGGCGTGATCGATGATGTAGCCCTTGGCCAGGGCATCGACATCGAACACCACCGCCTGCGGACGGGTCACCGGCTGGCGGTCATCCAGGCTGACCTCGGCGCCCGCCGCAGCCGAAGCCAAAGCACGCAGCTCCTCGCGCGTCGGCAGCACGCCGCTCTCCTGGGCCTGTCGCCAGCGCTGTGCCAGCGTACCCAAGCGGCAGCTGAAAAGCCCTTCGGTACGTGCCCGCCATTCCTCGCACAGACGCAGCACGGCGCGCAGATCGCCGGAAAGCTGCTGGGGTCCGCTGCTGGCATTGAAGCGACTGAGCTCGCTGTCCGCGCGCCAGCGGCTGAGCACGGCATCCAGCCGCTCGATCTCGGCCAGCGCCGCATGCTGGGCCGCCGCCGCCTGCGCTGCAGGCGCGTCAATGCGCAGGTCGAGCGAGGTGCCGAGCACATCGTCGCGGTGCAGTTCGCCAGCGCTGGCGCTGCCGGCATGCAGTCCGCACAGCGTCACGCAGGTCGCCAGCAGCAGGTTGGAAAGGGACGTCATCGAGGACTCGATCAGGCACGGGGCCTCCCGGACCACCTGATACAGGCGGCCCGGTCAGCAGAAAGAACAACAGTTGCAACGACGGGTCACCCGCGCAGGGTGACCCGGACAATCAACGGCGCGGTGCGGGTGCCGGCATCTTGGCGTCGGCCGCATCGACCACGCCATCCTTGTTGCGGTCGGCGGTTTCGAACAGTCGCTTGCCCGACACCTGGTACTCGGCGAAGGTCATGTGGCCATCCTTGTCACCGTCCAGCACGCCAAAGCGCACGTGCACCTGGCGGTCGCCGCCCTGGTCCAGCGCATCGATGCGGCGGTCCACGCGGGTCTCGAACTCAGCCAGGTACTCATCCAGGCTCAGCTGGCCATCGCCACTGCTGTCGGTGCGGGCGAACTGCGCATCGCGCACGCGCTGGTACTCCGCGCGGTCGACCTTGCCGTCACCGTTCTCGTCGTACAGCTCCAGGAAGCCGGCCGCGGTGTGGCTGGTGGGCATGCCCAGGCGGCTGCGCTGCTTGTTGTCGAAGCGCTGCGCGCCGGCCGCGGTCTTCGCTTCGCGCTGCGGCGCGGCCTTGGCATCCGCGCCCTTGCTGGCCAGCGCCTTCTGCCCCCCCTGCCAGGTCTTCTCACCGGCGGCATCGAACTCGGCGCGCGAGACCTGGCCATTCCTGTCGGTGTCCAGCGCGGCGAAGCGGGCCTTGGTCTGCTCGACCTGGGCGGCGCGTTCGCGCTCGATCTCGGCGGCCACGCGGGCATCGAACTCGGCCACGTACTCGGCTTCTTCGATGGTGCCGTTCTTGTCGGTATCGGTGGCATCGAAACGGGTGCGGCGGAAGGTCTCGAACTCTTCCCAGGTCACCCGGCCATCGGCGTTGTCATCGTGCTCGGCGATGAACGCCAGCACGTTGTTGCCATGGCCGCCCACCAGCGGGCGCGGGCCGGGCGCGGTCTGTGCGGAAACGGCGGAAGAAAGCAGCAGCGCGGCAACGCACGCACTGGCAAGCACGGTGGTTTTCATGTCGACCTCAAAGGCGGTGGTACGGGGAAATCAGGGATTCAGCACGCGGAACGAGAGCGTGACGCTGTTGCTGTACTCGGCCACCGGCGCGCCGGCGGGCGCAGCGGTGCGGTGGCGGGTCAGCGCGATCCAGGTGCCGGCTACGGACAGCGGCAGGCGCACGTGCCCGGCGGCATCACTCTTCAGGTTGACCACCTGCGGCGTGCGGTCCGAACTCCACACCGCCTCGGTGACTTCCACGGTCTGGTCGGCCAGCGGCTTGCCGTCGTACTGCACGATGAAATCGAAGGTCTCACCCACGTACAGGTCGTTGGGATGGGTGACCGGCACCAGCTCCACGCCCTTGTTCCGGGGCGCCAGCGCGGCGCGGTCGGGATTGCCAACGGTGACGTAGCTGTCGGCCTGGGTGAGCGACTGGAAGTCGGAGATCACCTTGGCACCGGCCGGAATCTTCACTGCCGGGTCGCGCGAGCTCTCGCGCTTGCCATTCTGTTCCCAGGTGCGGAACAGCGCGCCCAGGCGCGGGCCGGTGCTGAGGCGGTAGGTGCCCGTGCCGGCCGGCAGCGTGTACTCGGCCACGGTGCGGGTCTTCATCACCTGCGAGGCCAGCGGCGCCTGCTTGCCATCCGGGCCGGTCACGGTGAACTGGCTGTCATCGAACGCGGTTTCAGGGACGAAGAAGGTCTCGGCGAACGAGGCGTCCATGGCAACGGTCTGCCCCGCCCGCGGCGCGAAGTTGCTGGGCACCAGGTAGGGCGTATGGGCGTGTGCCGGCAGGGATGCAGCCATCGCCAGCGCGGCGGCGGCGAGCAGGGAAAGAGTCTTCATGGGGCCTTCGTGTCGGTGAGCGTGGGCGCTGGCGAGACGAAGGTCCGGGGCTGGCGGACGGAATGCTATGCCAAATGAGATTAGTTATCAATTGGTGAAATCTGGCGAAATGTATCGCTGTCTCCCGGGACGTGTCCCGACCGCGGCTATTCGCACCTTAGTCCATCGATGATCTCCAGTACGCGCTTGTCCCGCGATGCGAATGACGTAGGCAGACGATCCTCCGCCACGTAGGAGTAGTTCGCCGTGTAGTCGGGCCCGCGCAGCATGCGTTGACAGAAATAGCGCTGGTGCATCGGCGCAAAGGAGCAGGAGGCCATCAGTTCATCGTCTCCCTCGACGGCCGCGTGCGGCCTGCCGTGCTGGCGCCAGATGAACCACGCGTCGCGCTCGCCTGGATCGGGAATGGCCAGAAGCCCGTCATCCAGGCGCTGGGCCTCGCCTGACCGGGAAACGGCCATGTGCCGTATGAAGGCGTCTGGCGGAAAGTCCACAAAGCGCCGCCCGCTGAAACTGCGCCTTGAATACACCGCGGACGAAATCAGAACGTCACGGTCGATGCAGGCATCGCTATCCTCACGGCAGCGGC
>DOKO01000011.1 GCA_003510825.1 Stenotrophomonas sp. | reverse complement strand
GATGGCGCGGCGGCGGATGTAGTCCTCGCACACGTCGTTGATCTTGATGGCGCTCATCACGCGGGCCTTGGCGCCGAGCTTCTCCAGCGCGTCCTGCATGGCCAGGGCGTTGATGACCGTGGCCAGCATGCCCATCTGGTCGCCGGTGACGCGGTCCATGCCGCCTGCAGCCAGGCCGGCGCCGCGGAAGATGTTGCCGCCGCCGATCACCAGCGCCACTTCGGCGCCCGCCTGCTGGGCCTCGATCACTTCACGGGCCAGGCGGTTGATGATCTTCGGGTCGATGCCGTAGTCCTCATCTCCCATCAGCGCCTCCCCGGACAGTTTCAGAAGGATGCGGCGATAGGCGAGCTTGGACATATGGACCTCGTGAGCGTGGAAATCGCGGGGGATTCTACGCGCATGCGGCGCGCGGCCAAAGCATTTTGTGCACTGCGGCGCAGAAGGCTGCACTGCCCCGTTCAGCCGGGGCAGCGGGTTCAGCCCAGTTCGGCGCCTGCGGTGGCAGACAGCTCATCATGCCCCAGTTCGCCGGGCGAGCGCGCGATGACGCGGTTACGGCCCAGGTTTTTGGAGCGGTACAGCACGTCATCGGCCGCCCGCAGCAGGTCCTGCACGCCGGCAAAGCGCTCGTAACCGCCCTGGGTGGCCACGCCGGCGGAGAAGGTCACGAACAGCGGCCCGCCCTCCAGCTCGACCATCGGGGTGGAGACGATGCTGGCCAGCACGCGGCGGATGACGTCCAGGGCCACCGCTTCGCTGGTGTTGGGCAGCAGCGCGACGAATTCCTCGCCGCCGAAGCGGGCCACGGTGTCGCTGTTGCGCAGCTGGCCCTGCAGCTTGCTGGCGAACACGCGCAGCACCTCGTCACCGGTCAGGTGGCCGTGGGCATCGTTGATCTTCTTGAAATCGTCCAGATCGATGAAGGCCACCGACAGCGGCCAGCCATGCCGGCCCGCGCGCTGGAACTCCTGGTCGAGCACGGTTTCCAGCTGGCGGCGGTTGAGCACGCCGGTGAGGGCGTCACGGTGGGCCTGGTCGGCCAGGCGCTTGGCCCGCGCCTCGAATTCGTCGGCGCGGCGGCGCGCCTGCTCGGCATCCTGCATTTCGCGCAGGTTGCGCAGCGTGGTCAGTTCCTGCGCGTGGTCGATCAGCTCGCGCACGCGGGAGGGCGAGCTCAGGCCGGTCTCGAACAGGCTGGCGATGTCCGGCAGCGCGTCGCTGATGCGGGCCAGCACCTGGTCGAAGCGCGCGCTGTCCAGCTGCAGGCGCTCGTGGACCTCGTGCAGGGCGCGTTCGCGCGCGCCGTCGGCATCCTCGTCCAGCCAGATGTCGGCGACCGCGCCTGAGAGCTGTACGCAGGCCTGGAACGCATTGTCGCTGGTGGGCTCGGACTCGCTCAGGCGGATGCTGTCCACCAGGTAGCGCGGCAGGCCCCACTGTTCGGCCACCCAGGCGCCGACGTCGGCGTGGGTGCAGCCCAGTTCCTCGCGTTCGCGGGCGAGCAGGTCCAGGTTGCCGCCGGCTTCGCGCAGCAGGGGCAGGTAGCGCTCGGATTCGGCCTGGGCCAGGCACAGCACGCCCATGTCCTGCAGCAGGCCGGCCAGCATCAGCTCTTCCAGCCGGCGCAGGCCACGGGCCTGGCCCAGCTGGCTGGCGGCCAGGGCGCTGAGGATGCTGCGCTTCCAGGCGCGCTGGCGCAGGTCGTGGTCGGCGCCGCTGCCGCCGGTCAGGCCCTGGGTGACGGTGAAGCCCAGCGCCAGGCTGATGGTGGCGTTGAGGCCGAGCATGGTCAGTGCCTGGCCAAGGTTCTCGATGCGGCGCCGGCTGGCATACAGCGGCGAGTTGGCGATGCGCAGCATGCGAGCGCTCAGCGCCATGTCGATGGCGATGATGTCGGCGGCGGTGGCGATGTCCGCTTCCGGGTCCTGGGCCAGTTCGATGATGCGCAGGGCAATACCGGGAGGCGAGGGCAGGTTGCGGCACAGCGCCAGGGCAGCAGTCAGCTCAGGAGGCATGTCGGATCGTTCAATTCCATTAGGACAAGAATACCGAGGGATACATCACAGTCTGCGACTTTTGTTCCTGTTATGCGATTGCGTATTCCCCTGTGTCGAGTATCGGCTTGAATGGCCGATAACGCAAAGATCCCTGTTCTGGCTGTGCGCACCAACGGTGCGCACCCACAGCGGGCAGGGGTGTGCGCACCAACGGTGCGCACCCACAGGGGAGAGGGTGTGCACACCCACGGGCATAAAAAAAGAGCCGCGGTTTCCCGCGGCTCCTTCTGGTCGTTTCGCAGCCGGTGGGCTGGAATCAGACCTGCATCGCCTTGGCAACTTCGGCGGCGTAGTCTTCAACCACCTTCTCGATGCCTTCGCCCACGACCAGCAGCTGGAAGCCAGCCACGTCGGCGCCGGCGGCCTTGACCACCTGCTCGACGGTGGTGTCGCCCAGCACGTAGGTCTGGCCGTACAGGGTCACTTCGCTGACGATCTTGTTGATCTTGCCGGCGATGATCTTTTCCAGGATGTCGGCCGGCTTGGACTTGTCCTTCTCGGACATCTTGGCCAGTTCGATTTCCTTTTCCTTCTCGACGAAGTCGGCCGGCACATCGGCAGCCTTGTTGTGCGGCGGCTTCAGCGCAGCCACGTGCATGGCCAGGCCACGGGCCAGCTCGACGTCGCCGCCGATCAGGTCAACCAGCACGCCGACCTTGCCGTTGGTGTGGACGTAGGCACCGACGTTGCCGGTGGTGTCGACCTTGACCAGGCGACGGATCTGGATGTTTTCACCCAGCTTCTGGATCGCGGTGGCGCGGGCTTCTTCGACGGTTTCGCCGGAGGCCAGCTTGGCGGTCTTCAGGGCTTCGGCGTCAACGGCGCCCGATGCCAGGGCGGCAGCGGCGACGGAATCGACGAAGTTCTTGAAGTTGACGTCGTTGGCAACGAAGTCGGTTTCCGAGTTGATCTCGACCAGCACGGCCTTGCCGCCGTCCTGGGCCAGGCCCAGACGGCCTTCAGCGGCCACGCGGTCAGCCTTCTTGTCGGCCTTGGCGGCGCCCGACTTGCGCAGGGCTTCAGCAGCGGCGTTGATGTCGCCGCCGGCTTCGGTCAGCGCCTTCTTGCATTCCATCATGCCGGCGCCGGTGCGCTCGCGCAGTTCCTTGACCAGGGAAGCAGTGATTTCCACGGGATTACCTCACGAAAGAAAGGGGTTGGGCCGGCATGGTGGCCGGCCCGTGTGACAGTGTCCGGTCGCCGCGCCAGTGGCAGCGGTCAGGACAGGTGGGCGCAGGGCGCCCGCCGGGGGCCTGGATCAGGCCTGGGCTTCGCCCTTGTCAGCAGCAGCCTTCTTGGCCGGTGCGCGACGGGCCGGCTTGCCTTCTTCGGCAGCAGCGGCGTCGGCGAACTCTTCTTCACGCACCGAAGCAGCGTGCGGAGCAGCAGCCTTGCCTTCCAGC
>DOKO01000388.1 GCA_003510825.1 Stenotrophomonas sp. | reverse complement strand
ATCTCCGTTGCGCAGCAACGGGATCCGACCCGTGCCGACCAACGGTCGGCACCCACCATCAGCAGCGGGAAACTGTCGAAGGCGGGGTGGGGCCGGTTGCGGGGGTGTGAGCGCCATGGATGGCGCGACCAAGCCCCCATGGATGGGTTCACGGCGTCCTCCGCAACCGGACCCACCCCGCCTACCAACAGGAAGTCCGCTTCTGACGTTGATCCTGACGTTGACGTTGATTCGGCAGGTGCAGGGCGGCAGCCCTGCCGCCTCACCGCTTCCGCCGGACCAGCGTGCTCGACGCCTCCAGCACCGCCCGGGTCAGCAGCGCCATCGTCTGCACATCGCCCTTCCAGTGCTGCCAGTACAGCGGCACGTCCTCCCACGCACGCTGCCGCACATACACCAGCCGCCCCGCATCCAGATGGCGCTTCACCAGCGGCAGCGGGTTCATCGTCCAGCCCAGCCCGCCCAGGTTGGCCTGCACGAAGGCCCGGGTTGAGGGGATCCACCACGTCGGCGCCGTGCTCGGCAGCGCATCGCCGGCCATTCGCTGGGCGAAGCGCGACTGCATGTCGTCCTTGCGGTTGAACACCAGCACCGGCGCCTGCGCCAGGGCCTGCGCCGTCACCCCCTTGGCGAAATGGCGCTCGCGGAACTCCGGCGTGCACGTCGCCGCATAGCGGATGCTGCCCAGCGCATGGATCTGGCAGCCCTGCACCGGCTCGTCCAGCGTGGTCACCGCACCCAGCACCGTGCCCTGGCGCAGCAGCTCCACCGTGTGGTCCTGGTCTTCCACGCGCAGGTCCAGGGTGGTGCCGGTGTTCTGCGCGAACTGCTGCGCGGCCTGCGGGAACCAGGTTTCCAGGCTGTCATGGTTCACCGCCACCGGGATGCTCGCCTGCGGCAGGTCCTCGTCGGCCAGGCCCATGCGGTGCAGCGCGTCGTGCTCCAGCAGCGCGGTCTGCTCGGCCAGCTGGACCAGCAGCTGGCCCTCGGCGGTGGCCGTGGCCGGGGTGCCGCGCTTGACCAGCAGGCGGCCGATCCGGTCCTCCAGCGCCTTCACCCGCTGCGAGATGGCCGAAGGGGTGACATTGAGCGACTGCGCGGCGCGGTCGAAGCTGCCTTCGCGGATGACCGCGGCCAGGGCCCGCAGCTGGGCATGGTCGATGCGCATCGAATTAAGCTCCGCTAATGTTGGTTTAGTAAGTTTAGCTCGTCTTTCAAATGTTGCGGCGCGACAATGGCGCCCATTCCGGTGCTGTCCGCCTTCGCGAGGCACCGTCCCCCCAGCAAGACAAGGCAGTGAATCCCATGTTCTCGGTCATCTCCGCCAGCACCGGCCTCGGTGCCTGGTTCTCTGGTGCAGCTACCGGCGTCGGCCTGTTCGCCGTGGTCGGTGCCCAGAGCGCCTTCATCCTGCGCCAGGGCATCCTGCGCAAGCACATCGTGCCGGTGGTCGCCACCTGCGCGGCCATCGATGCCATCTTCATCTTCGCCAGCGTGGCCGGCCTGCGCACGCTCACCTCGGCGCTGCCGTGGCTGACCAGCGCCGTGCTGTGGACCGGCGTGGCCTTCCTGGCCTGGTATGCGATGAAGTCCGCGCGCCGTGCCTTCGCTGGTGGCGGTGGCATGGGCGAGGCCGACAGCGATGACGGCAGCCGCCGTGCGGTGCTGCTGGCCGCGGTCGGCTTCTCGCTCATCAACCCGCATTTCTGGCTGGACATGATGGTGATCGGCTCGATCGCCGAGAACTTCGGCAATGCGCGCATGGCGTTCGCCGCCGGCGTGGTCACCGCCAGCTGCCTGTGGCTGACCGCGCAGGGCCTGGGTGCCCGCCTGCTGGCGCCGCTGTTCACCAAGCCCAGCACCTGGCGCGTGCTGGACGGCACCATCGCCGTCATCCTCAGCATCCTGGCGCTCACGCTGGCCATCCGCGGCGTGCACTGAGCACTGCACCGAACACCACACTCTCTCCAAGGTCGTGGCTGCGGCGGCATCGGAAACGATGCCGCCGTTCTTTTTTGTCCCTGCAGCCGGTATGTCGCTGGGCACTGGCAGCGCCCCCATCGGCCTGCCTACAATCGGGAGTGCGGACAGGGTGTCCGCTGTATAGGGGGAAGGATGCGCAAGACAATGATGGCCGCGCTGCTGGCGCTGGCCTGTGCCGCGCCGGCTGCGGTCGGTGCCGTGGACCTGGAAAAGTACATCCGCCAGGAGACATTCCAGGACATCAAGATTTCGCCGGGGGGCGACTACTACGCTGCCACCGTGCCGTTGGAAGACAGCACCGCTGTCGTCATCATGCGCACGTCGGACAACACGCCGATGGGCACTTTCCGCCCGCCCCGCAACAACCATGCGACCAACTTCGACTGGGTCAGCAACGAACGCGTGCTGATCGAGCTGTCCGAGAAGTTCGGCTCGCTGGATACGCCGCAGCGCACCGGTGAGCTGTACGCGATCAACGCCAATGGCGGGCGCGGCGAGCTGCTGGTCGGCTACCGCGTGGAAGGCAACGGGCCCGGTACCCGCATCCAGCCGAAGAAGGTGGAGGCGGTGGCCGCCTTCCTCACCGACGAGCTGGCCAATGACGACCGCAACGTGCTGGTCGCGGTGTGGCCGTTCGGCAACGATCCCTTCACCCGCGTGGAGCGGCTGGACGTCACCACGGGTCGCCGCGTGCAGGTCGCGGGCTCGCCGGTGCGCAACGCCAGCTTCACCACCGACAACAAGGGCGACGTGCGTTTCGCCCATGGTTCCGGTACTGACAACGTCAACAAGCTCTACTACCGCCAGCCGAGCAACAACCAGTGGGTGCTGGTCAACGACGAGGCGGTCAACAACCGGATCGAGACGGCCATTGGTTTCGCTGAAGACAACAGCGTAGCCTACCTGCAGGTCCAGCAGCCGAAGGGCCCCGACGCCATCGTCAGCTGGAACCCGGAGACCGGCGAGCGTAAGACGCTGCTGGCCGATGACGTGGTCGATCCGTACCGCATCATCTTCTGCAACGGCACGCGCGTGCCGGTGGGTGCGCTGTACCTGGGCGATACCACCCGCAGCCGTTTCTTCGACGAGACGTCGGCCGATGCGCGCCTGTACCACAGCCTGGAAGCGGCCTTCAAACAGCCGGTCTACATCACCTCCAGCACGCGTGATGGCAAGAAGGTGCTGGTGGAAACCTGGACCGGCAACGATCCCGGCTCGTTCTATGTGTTCGATACCGTGGCCAAGTCGGCGCAGCACCTGATCAGCCGCAGCGAGTGGCTGGACGTGGACAAGACCGCGCCGGTGCGCGCTGTATCGCTGAAGGCCCGCGATGGCCTGCCGCTGCACGGCTTCCTGACGCTGCCGCATGGCAGCGACGGTCGCAACCTGCCGATGGTGGTGCTGCCGCATGGTGGTCCGTACGACATCTTTGATTCCGGCCGCTATGACATGGAATCGCAGATGCTGGCCGATGCTGGCTATGCGGTGCTGCAGGTCAACTACCGTGGCTCGGGCAACTACGGTCGCGCGCACACCCAGGCCGGTGCACGGCAGTGGGGCGGCACCATGCAGGACGACGTCACCGATGCGACCCGCTGGGCCGTCGCGCAGGGCATCGCCAACAAGGACCGCATCTGCATCTACGGTGCCAGCTATGGCGCCTACTCGGCGATGATGGGTGCGGCGCGCGAACCGGGCATGTACAAATGCGCCGCCGGCTATGTGGGCGTGTATGACCTGCCGATGATGTTCACCCGTGGCGACATCCAGAACCGCGGTTCGGGCATGACCTATCTGCGTGACTGGCTGGGCGACCCGGCGAAGCTGGGCACGGTCTCGCCGGTCACCCTTGCCGGGCAGATCAAGGTGCCGGTGTTCCTTGCGGCCGGTGGCGAAGACAAGCGCGCGCCGATCGAGCACACCAAGCGCCTGGAAGCGGCCCTGAAGAAGGCGGGCACGCCGGTGGAAAGCCTGTACTACAGCACCGAAGGCCACGGCTTCTACCGCCCCGAGCACGAACGCGAGTACTACAGCCGCCTGCTGGCGTTCCTGTCCAGCAGCCTGGGTGGGGCCAAGGCCAGTGCGGCAGCGCCGAAGGACAGCGGCAAGGCGCCGTAAGTCCAGCTGCGCGCTTGAACAGGCCGGGCAGCCAAGGCTGTCCGGCCTGGAAACACCATGAGACCCGCTGCGCTGTGGGTCGGGCTGCCCGCGCTGTGTGACAGCGGGCAGGCCAGGGCGCCCTGATCGGGCGCCGCCGGGTCGAGGGTCACTTCACCCCATGCATCATCCGCTTCAGCAGCGGCGCGGCGATGAAGGCCAGCACCGCACAGCCCAGGCCGATCCACATCAGCAGCCAGAACAGGTGCGCGTAGGCGCCTGCGGCCGCCACCATGTCCAGCGTTTCGCCTTCGGGCACGTCGATCGCCGCCAGCTTGCCGAACAGCGCGGCCAGCGTTTCGGAGAACGCGGTGGCCAGGAACCAGGTGCCCATCATCAGGCTCATCACCCGCGGCACGGCCAGCTGGGTCACCGCCGACAGGCCGACCGGCGACAGGCACATCTCGCCGCTGGCCAGCAGGAAGTAGGCCAGCACCAGCCACCACACGCTGGCCATTTCGCCGGTGGCGCCCACCTGCTGCGCGGCCAGTGCCAGCGGCACGAACGACAGCGCACCGATCACCAGGCCCCAGGCCGACTTCACCGGCTTGCCCGGCTCCCAGCCGCGGCGGTCCATCCAGGTCCACAGCGCGGCGAACGCCGGGGCCAGCAGCACCAGGAACAGGCCGCCCAGATAGGTGAGCGAACCGGCGGTCTGCGGAATCACCAGGCAGTCGCGCACCAGCAGTACCAGCATCAGCGCGACGATGGCAATGAAGAATGCACGCGGCGCGTTCGAGCCCGGGCGACGCTCTGACAGGCGCGCGCTGACCACGAAGCCCAGCGGCGCCAGCAGCAGCGAGATGATCGACCACGGCAGCGGGGTGCCATCGGTGATGACCAGCGCCGGCACGATGTCCTTGGTCAGCAGGCGATCGGTGAAGGTGACCCAGGAGCCGTAGGACTGCTCGTACAGGGTGAAGAACACCAGCGCCATGAAGATCAGCACCATCAGCGCGATCATCTGCTGGCGCTGCACCGGGGTGCACTTGCTGCCGGTGAACCAGGCGAACCAGACCAGCACGCCGCCCAGCACCACCAGCATCAGCATCAGCGCCAGGCTGATCTCGCCGCCGAGGGCGAAGGCGCCGTTGCCGGCCGCCCACATCAGCCACGCCACCGGCAGCACGCCGACCACCGCGCACAGGTAGATCAGCCATTCGCGCGGCAGGCCCAGCACCTTCTGCTTCAGCGCGGCCGGCTGCGGCGGTTCGGCGTGGCCCTGCAGGTACTTCTGGCCCCAGAGGAACATCGCCAGGCCGGCGAGCATGCCGATGCCGGCGGCGCCGAAGCCGTACTTCCAGCCGTAGGCCTCGCCGAGGAAGCCGCAGACCAGCGAGGAGAACAGCGCGCCAAGGTTGATGCCGGCGTAGAACAGAGAAAAGCCCGAATCGCGGCGCGGGTCATCCTGCGGGTAGAGCTTGCCGACGATGGTGGAGATGTTCGGCTTGAGGAAGCCGACGCCCATGATGATCAGCGCCAGCGACAGGTAGGTCACCGCCAGGGCCGAGGTATCGCGCACCACCTCACCGTTGACCCGATAGGCGGCGTGGCCCTCGAAGGCCATGCCGAGGTGGCCCAGCACCAGCAGGATGCCGCCGAACAGCACCGCCCGGCGCATGCCCAGCCAGCGGTCGGCCAGCATGCCGCCGAACACCGGGATGCAGTAGACCAGGCCGCCGTAGGCGCCCAGCAGGTCCAGGCCGGCCTTGTCGCCGAAGAGGTGGTACTTGGTGAGATACAGCAGCAGCAGCGCCTTCATCCCGTAGAAGGAGAAGCGCTCCCACATTTCGGTGAAGAAGCAGACGTAGACGCCTTTCGGGTGGCCGAGGAAGTCGTCGGAAGCAATCGCGGTGGAATTCATCGGCGGATTATAGGCGCGCGCCGGGTAGCGCCGGGCCATGCCCGGCGGCCCCAGTAGATCCACGCCATGCGTGGATGGAGCTCATCACGCGCGGTCGATTACAGATACCGCAGCCAGGCCAGATCGCGCCGGCGCGCCTTGAACCGGCCGAACAGCAATGTCGGCGGGTACATCGCCACCGCCAGCGCGCAGGCCACCAGCAGCAGGCCGGCCACCGAATCCAGCGCATACAGGCTGCCATGGGTCGGCCCCCAGGTCGCCAGCGCGGCCACGTACAGCAGCTTAAGCACGTACAGATGCAGCAGGTAGAAGAACATCGGCGCTGCACCGATGTCGGCCAGCGGGCGTAGCGCGCGGGCCAGCGGCGGCCATTCGTACAGGCGCAGCATCAACAGGCCCACACCCAGGGTCAGCAGCAGGAACTGCAGCGACGGCGGGTACTTGGTCACGTTGAACACGCTCATCCAGGTGCGCAGGGCGCTGTTCTGGTGCTGCCACGGCGCCTCGCCATAGCCGTTGGCCAGGCGCAGCAGGGCGAACGCGGCCAGCGCACCCAGCCCGGCCCACAGCAGCCAGTGCCGGCGCTGCGCCGGGTCGCGGTCGCGGGCGAACCACGGGCCCATCAGGTAGCCCAGCACGATCACCCCGATCCACGGCAGCACCGGGTAGGACGTGCGCAGGCGCAGCACGCTGGTTTCGATCCAGTCGCGCTGGTGCAGCACCTTCCACAGCACCGCCAGCACGCCGTTGCCTTCCACGCGCACGCCATCGAACAGGTTGTGGCCGGCCACCAGCAGCACGCCCAGCACCAGCAGCGCCGGGCGCGGCAGCCACAGCAGGCCGGCCAGCGCGATCATGCTCAGGCCGATGGCCCAGATCACCTGCAGGTACAGCGTGTCCGGCGGGAACTGGAAGGTCCAGGCGAAGTTGACCAGGGTCAGCTCCAGCACCACCAGGAACAGGCCGCGCTTGAGCAGGAAGGCGGCGACGGCGCGGCGCGGGTCGGCCTGGCGCTGGCCGTACAGCCACGCCGACAGGCCGGTGAGCAGCACGAATACCGGCGCGCACAGATGGGCCAGCAGGCGGCAGGCGAACAGGGCAGGGGAGACGCTGGCCGCGTCCATCGGGTCGCCGACCTGGTGCTGCAGGAAGAAGGTCTCGCGCACGTGGTCAAGCAGCATCAGCAGCATCACGGTGCCGCGCAGCTGGTCGATGGAGGCTAGCCGGAGGGAGGGGGAAGGGGGCATGAAGAGCAACGGCTGGGTGCAATATAAAGATATAACATATCATTTGCGGAGCGGCCGGTCCGGCTTTGCTGCATCGGCCGGTTGCCTGTGCACGTCCGCGGCCGTTGCACTGCAGCAGTCGGCCCCATCCTTTGGCACGCTGGACTTGCTCTGCCCTGAACGCTAGCGTGGCAGGGATTTTTTGCCAGCAGGGGCTTCCATGAACCATGACGCTGCGCCCAAGCAGCTCACCTTCCGCGCAGTGGCCCTGGCCATCGTGCTGGCGGTGGTGCTGTCGGCGGCCAACGCCTATCTCGGTCTGTTCGCAGGCCTGACCATCGCCACCGCCATTCCCGCGGCGGTCATCTCCATGGG
Organism: Stenotrophomonas sp.; assembly: GCA_003510825.1. Lineage (GTDB taxonomy): Bacteria > Pseudomonadota > Gammaproteobacteria > Xanthomonadales > Xanthomonadaceae > Stenotrophomonas. Next base: position 6,976 of record DOKO01000388.1, on the reverse strand, counting down.
CGTGCTGCGCCTGCTGGGCGGTGGTTCCATCCTCGAAAACAACATCGTCCAGACCGGCGCCTCGGCCGGTTCGTCCATCGCCGCCGGTGTCATCTTCACCATCCCGGCGCTGGTCATCATGGGCTACTGGCCGGACTTCAAGTACTGGTGGGTGCTGGGCATCGCCGGTCTGGGCGGCCTGCTGGGCGTGCTGTTCTCGGTGCCGCTGCGCCGTTCGATGATCGTCGAAGATCCGCTGCCGTTCCCGGAAGGCAAGGCCGCGGCCGAAGTGCTCAAGGCCGGTGAAAATCCCGGCCCGGGCCTGAAGATCCTTGGCCTGTCGGCCGTGATCGGTGCCTTCGTCAAGCTCGCCGCCGAGAGCGGCCTGCGCCTGATCCCCGATGCCTGGTCGACCTCGGCCTACGTCGGCAGCTCGAAGATCACCGCCTTCATCGGCACCAACCTGTCGCCGGCCCTGCTGGGCGTGGGCTACATCGTCGGCCTGAACGTCGGCATCGTGGTCGTGTCCGGCTCGATCCTGACCTGGCACATCGCCATTCCGATCTACCAGGCGTTCTTCATGAACACCGATCCGGCCCTGGCCGCGTCGGTCGCCGCTGCTTCGTCCACCGAGGCGGCGTTTGCCATCTGGGGCGCGAAGATGCGCTACCTGGGTGTCGGCGCGATGCTGATCGGCGGCATCTGTACCCTGATCTCGCTGCGCAAGTCGCTGCTGAACGGCGTCAAGAGCGGCTTCGCGGCCGCGCGCAAGAGTGGCGGCCCGGTGCTGGCCCATACCGAACGCGACCTGCCGATGAAGTGGATGCTGGTCGCCCTGGTGGTCTTCGTGCTGCCGCTGCTGGCCCTGTACCAGGCCATCGTCGGCCAGTGGCACGTGTCGATCCCGATGACCATCATCATGATCGTCGCCGGCTTCCTGTTCGTGTCGGTCTCGGCCTACCTGGCCGGCCTGATCGGTTCGTCCAACAACCCGGTCTCGGGCATCACCATCTCCACCATCCTGTTCGCCTCGGCCGTGCTGGTCGTGCTGCTGGGCGCCGATGGCCTGAAGCCGGTCGGTGCCGGCGGTGCGCCGCTGGGCGCGGTGGCCGCCATCATGATCGGCGCGGTGGTCTGCTGCGCCGCCGCGGTGGGCGGTGACAACCTGCAGGACCTCAAGGCCGGCTACATCGTCGGTGCCACCCCGTGGAAGCAGCAGCTGATGCTGGGCATCGGCGCGTTCTCGTGCGCGCTGATCATGGCCCCGGTGCTGAACCTGCTGGCCACCGCCTACGGCATCGGCGTGAAGTCCGAGCTGCACCCGAACGCGCTGGCCGCGCCGCAGGCGAACCTGATGGCCTCGGTGGCCAAGGGCCTGTTCGGTGGCGAGCTGCCGTGGACCTTCATCGGCATCGGTGCCGTGGTCGGTGCGGTCATCATCGCGTTCGACAGCTGGCTGAAGTCGCGCAACTCGCGCTTCCGCGTGCCGGTGCTGGCTGCCGCGATCGGCATCTACCTGCCGCTGGAACTGATGGTGCCGATCTTCCTGGGCGGCCTGATCGCCTACCTGGTCGAGCGCTTCCACAAGGTGCGTGGCGATGACGAAGAAGGCCGCGACCGCGTGCACAAGCCGGGCGTGCTGTTCGCCGCCGGCCTGATCACCGGCGAGGCGCTGATGGGTATCGCCATCGCCGTGCCGATCGTGGTCAGCAGCCGCGCCGACGTGCTGGCCCTGCCGTTCCACCTGCCGGCCGCGCAGTGGTTCGGCCTGGCCGTGCTGTTCCTGGTCGGCTGGCTGATCTACCGCACCGGCAAGCGCGCCATGGCGTAATGCCGAGGGGTCGGATCCCTTCCCGACAGGAAGGGCTCTGACCCCGGTTCGCTTCCGGCAGCCGGGCAGGGGTCAGAGCCGATTCCTGCGGAATCGGATCCGACCCCGACGCTAGCCGCAGCCGCACACACAGGGGTCGGATCCCTTCCCGATGGGAAGGGCTCCGACCCCGCTGCAGTCCCCCCGCAAACCCCGCTCCGGCGGGGTTTGCTCGTTCTGGCGGCGGAGCCAACCCCCGCAGGCGGCCATGACCGATGGCCTTGGCAGCTCCGCCCGCACGGGCCTACCATCGGTTTTTTGCCGTCCTGCGGAGATCCCGATGAAACTGCGTCATGCCCTGCTGCCACTGAGCCTGCTGGCCGCCCTGCCCAGCGTAGCCGCTGCCCGTGGCCTGGAAGTCCGCGACATGGTGGCCATGGATCGCGTCTCCGCCCCGGTCCTGACCGCTGATGGCGGCACCGTGGTGTTCGCCAAGCGCAGCACCGATGCCAACCTCAAGTCCAGCACCGCGCTGTTCGCGCGCAACCTGCGCACCCGCGACGCGGCGCCGCCGAAGCAGATCACCCCGGCCGGCTGGAACGTCAATTCGGCCTCGCTGTCGGCCGACGGCCAGACCGTGTACTTCCTCAGCGCCAAGAACGGCAGCCAGCAGCTGTACGCGCAGGCCCTCAACGGCGGCACTCCGCGCCAGCTGACCGATTTCCCGGTGGACGTGGACAGCTACCACGTCTCGCCGCAGGACGACCGCGTGCTGTTCAGCGCCGGCGTCTTCCAGGCCTGTGCCTCGGACCTGACCTGCACCGAGAAGAAGCTCAAGGACGTGGCCGACGCCAAGGCCAGCGGCAAGGTCTTCGATTCGCTGTTCGTGCGCCATTGGGACACCTGGAACGACGGCCGCCGCAACACCCTGTTCGTGGCCCCGCTGCCGGCCGCCAAGGCAGGTCCGGTGAAGGGCGCCTCGGCGCTGAGCGCGACCATCGATGGCGACGCACCGTCCAAGCCGTTCGGCGGCAATGACGATTTCACCTGGTCGCCGGATGGCGCCAGCGTGGTCGCCAGCATCCGCGTGGCCGGCAAGCAGGAACCGTGGTCGACCAACTTCGACCTGTACCGCTTCGATGCCGCCGGCAAGCAGGCGCCGGTCAACCTGACCGCTTCCAACCCGGCCTGGGATGCCGGCCCGGTGTTCAGCGCCGACGGCAAGACCCTGTTCTACCGCGCCATGAAGCGCCCGGGCTTCGAAGCCGACCGCTTCGGCCTGATGGCGATGGACCTGGCCAGCGGCAAGGCCCGCGAGATCGCCCCGCAGTGGGATCGTTCGGCCGGTGAGATCAACCTGTCCGCTGATGGCGCCAGCATCTACACCACCACCGACGACCTCGGCGAGCACCCGCTGTTCCAGATCGACGTGGCCAGCGGCAAGGCCACCAAGGTCATCGGCGATGGCACCGTGTCCTCGGTCAGCGTGGCCGGCAACAGCGTGGCCATCACCCGCAACAGCCTGAAGAGCAACGACCAGGTGCTGGTCGGCATGCTGCCGGCCGCCGGCCAGCCGATCGGCGAGCTGCGCGCGCTGACCCCGGCCGCCGGCGAAGTGCTGAAGGACGTCAACTTCGGTGATTTCGAACAGTTCGAGTTCAAGGGCTGGAACAACGACACCGTGCACGGTTACGTGGTCAAGCCGCACAACTACCAGGAAGGCAAGACCTACCCGGTCGCGTTCCTGATCCACGGCGGCCCGCAGGGCAGCTTCGGCAACGGCTGGAGCTACCGCTGGAACCCGCAGACCTACACCGGCCAGGGCTATGCCGTGGTCATGATCGACTTCCACGGTTCCACTGGCTACGGCCAGGCCTTCACCGATGCGATCAGCCAGCACTGGGGCGACCGCCCGCTGGAAGACCTGCAGAAGGGCTGGAGCGCGGCGCTGAAGAAGTATTCCTTCCTCAACGGTGACAAGGCCTGCGCCCTGGGCGCCAGCTACGGCGGCTTCATGGTCAACTGGATCGCCGGCAACTGGAACAGCCCGTTCAAGTGCCTGGTCAACCATGACGGCGTGTTCGACCAGCGCATGATGGGTTACGCCACCGAAGAACTGTGGTTCACCGAGTGGGAGCAGGGCGGTACGCCGTACGAAAAGGCCGCCAACTTCGAGAAGTTCAACCCGGTCAACCACGTGGCGGACTGGAAGAAGCCGATCCTGGTCATCCACGGCCAGCAGGACTTCCGCATTCCGGTCGAGCAGGGCCTGGCCGCGTTCACCGCCGCCCAGCGCCAGGGCATCGAATCGAAGTTCCTGTACTTCCCGGACGAGAACCACTGGGTGCTGAAGCCGAACAACAGCATCCTGTGGCATGACACCGTCAACGCCTGGCTGAAGCAGCACATCGGCGAATAAGCCGGTCCAGCGCCGCCCCCCGGGGCGGCGCTTCTTTTCCAACCGGTGGGTGCCGACCGTTGGTCGGCACGCCTTCGCCCCCCTGGGGTCAGAGCCCTTTCGCGCAGCGAAAGGGATCCGACCCCGTACCCAGAGCGCCTGCATGATCCAGAACGACATCGTCGTCTTCGGTTTGATCGCCGCCACCCTCGGCGCCGTGTTCTGGACCGCCTCGCGCGAACAGGGTGCGTGGAAGCGCTTCTACACCTTCGTGCCAGCCCTGCTGCTGTGCTACCTCATTCCCGGCATCTACAACACCGTCGGCCTCATCGACGGGCAGAACACCAAGCTCTACAACCCCATCGCACGCGACATCCTGCTGCCGGCGGCGCTGATCCTGCTGACCCTGGCGGTGGACATCAAGGGCATCCTGCGGCTGGGCCCTAAGCTGGTGCTGATGTACCTGGGCGCCTCGGCCAGCATCATGCTCGGCGCGGTGGTGGCCTTCCTGGTGATGCGCGCGATCCATCCCGATACCGTGGCCGGCGACACCTGGGCCGGCATGGCCGCACTGGCCGGCAGCTGGATCGGTGGCGGCGCCAACATGCTGGCGATGCGCGAAGTCTTTGATGTCAACGCGACCACCTTCGGCCAGTTCGCCGTGGTCGATGTCGGCGTGGGTTATGTGTGGATGGCCGCGCTGATCTTCCTGGCCGGGCGTGCGGCGAAGATCGATGCGCGCAGTGGCGCCGATACCTCGGCCATCGATGAACTGAAGGAGCGCATCGCGCGCTTCCAGGCCGAGCACGAGCGCATTCCCAGCCTGACCGACCTGATGCTGATCGTCGCGGTGGCCTTCGGTGGCGTCGGCCTCTCGCATGCCATCGGCGCGCCGCTGGCGGCCTGGTTCAAGGCCAACGTCAGCTGGGCCTCGCAGTTCAGCCTGGATGCGCCGTTCGTGTGGGTGGTGGTGCTGTCGACCACGCTCGGCCTGAGCCTGAGCTTCACCCGCGCGCGCACTCTGGAAGGCGCGGGCGCCTCGCGCCTGGGTTCGCTGCTGCTGTACTTCCTGATCGCCTGCATCGGCATGCAGATGGACCTGCTGGCGCTGCTGGACCGCCCGTGGCTGTTCCTGCTGGGCATCATCTGGATCGCCGTGCACATCGCCCTGCTGTGGTGCCTGGGCAAGCTGCTGAAGGTGCCGTTCTTCTACTTCGCCATCGGTTCGCAGTCGAACATCGGTGGCCCGGCCTCGGCACCGGTGGTGGCGGCGGCCTTCCATCCGGCATTGGCGCCGGTGGGCGTGCTGCTGGGCACGATGGGCTATGCCACCGGCACGTACCTGGCGTACATCGTTGGCATCACCCTGCGCGCGCTGGCCGGGCAGGGTTGATCGTGGACGGGGTGATGGGGTCAGATCCCTTTTGCGCAGCAAAAGGGATCTGACCCCGGTTCACGGTGCGTCACGCCACCGGCAACCCGCGTTCGATCAACCACGCCCGCGCGTCTTCCGCGTCCTGCTCGAACCACGCCTTGGTCGACCCCAGCCGGTACGTATACCCCCACGCATCCATGTCGGCCATCAGCTGCTCGCTGCCCACGCCGGGCAGCTGCCCGGCCAGCACGATCTGCAGGTAGCAGGTGGCATCTTCCTCGGGCACCGAGTCGGTGGCGTCGGTATGCACCTGCGCGCGCCGCTCCGGCGGCAGCACGATCAGGTGGCAGGCTTCGTGCAGCATCGAATGCACCGGCGTGTCGTCGCGCACGTAGACGTCGCTGGCGATGATGCCGGCCTCCGGTTCGCCCCAGTAGCTGCCGGGAATCGGCGCACCGGCCGCCACGTGGTGCAGGCACAGGTCATGCGCGGCGAGCAGGCGCTGCGCATCGGCGAAGGCGATATCGCCGACGCGGGTGACGTTCGGTTCGGGTGCGGTGTCGGTCATGCGGGGTCACACGGCCCCGCCCATGCAGGCACGGGCGGGGCAGGGGGTCAGGGTTTTTCCGGGCCTTCAGGCAGCGCCACGGAGATGTCCAGCACATCGTGCTGGCCATCCTTCACCAGGTCGACCTTCACCGCGTCGACGTCGATGTTGACGTACTTCTTGATCACTTCCAGCAGCTCGCGCTGCAGCAGCGGCAGGTAGTCCGGGCCACCGCGGTTGCTGCGTTCCTGCGCGATGATGATCTGCAGGCGGTTCTTCGCGGTTTCGGCGGTGGTCTTCTTCGCTTTGAGGAAATCGAACAGGCCCATGCTTACCCTCCGAACAGCTTGCTGAAGAAGCCCTTCTTCTCGACGTTGGTGAAGCGCATCGGGCGCTCTTCGCCGAGGATGCGTGCAACGGCATCGTCGTAGGCCTGGCCGGCGGCCGATTCCACGTCCAGGATGACCGGCTCGCCCTTGTTGGAGGCATTGAGCACGTCGCCCGATTCGGGGATCACGCCGATCGCCTTCAGGCCCAGCACTTCCTCGACGTCGGCGATGCTCAGCATCTCACCGCTTTCCACGCGCACCGGGGTGTAGCGGGTCAGCAGCAGGAAGGCCGGCACGTTCTGGCCGGATTCGGCCTTGTGGGTCTTCGAATCCAGCAGGCCGATGATGCGGTCCGAGTCGCGCACCGAGGACACTTCCGGGTTCACCACGACCACGGCGCGGTCGGCGAAGTACATCGCCAGGAAGGCGCCCTTCTCGATGCCCGCCGGGGAGTCGCAGATGATGTAGTCGAAGCCGTCGGCGGCCAGGTCCTTCAGGACCTTGCCCACGCCTTCCTGGGTCAGCGCATCCTTGTCGC
>DOKO01000383.1 GCA_003510825.1 Stenotrophomonas sp. | reverse complement strand
CGGCCGCGCCGGGCGCGCCCAGGTCAGCGAGGGCGCACTGGCCAGCGCCGCCACGGCGCCGCTGCTCACACGCATCGATCAGCTCGACCCCGCGTTCGTGATCTTCAATCCCTCGCACGTGGCGATGGACGCGATGGAGCGCGACGTCAGTGAGGGCAGGGTGGTGCTCGGGCCTGACCAGCGGGTGGACGTCACCCTGCTGCTGGAAGGTGATGCGCGCCCGCCCATGGTCGGCACGCTGGACTTCAGCGAAACCGCCGTCGATCCCTCCACCGGCAGCCGGGTGCTGCGGGCCCGGCTGAAGAACCCGGAGGGCCGGCTGCTGCCCGGCCAGTTCGTGCGCGGCCAGCTGGCGGTCGGCACCCTGCGCAATGGCATGAGCGTGCCCGAGCGCGCCGTGCAGATCGGCGAGGACGAGTCCTCGGTGATGGTGGTGACGGCGGAAGGCGTTGCGCAACGTCGGCCAGTCACGCTGGCCGGGCAGGCCGGCGGCCGCTGGATCGTCAGTGCCGGGCTGGCAGCGGGTGACCGCGTGGTCGTGGACGGCTGGCACAAGGTGCAACCCGGCCAGCCGGTGGCCATCAACAAGGCGCCGCCGGGCAAAGGCAAGGCGCCGTGAACAGCGTCTTCGTCTACCGGCCGGTGCTGGCATGGGTGATCGCCCTGTTCGCGATCCTGTTCGGTGGCATTGCCTTCCAGCAGCTGGCGGTGGAGCAGTATCCGGACGTAGCCCCGCCGTCGCTGAGCATTTCGGCCACCTTCGTGGGTGCCGATGCGCAGACGCTGGACCGCACGGTCACCTCGGTGATCGAGAACGAGCTGAGCGGCGTGGATGATTTCCTGTTCATGAGCTCGACCAGCCGTGCCAATGGCACCGCGCAGATCCGCGTCACTTTCCGCAGTGGCACCGACCTGGATATCGCCCGGTCGCAGATCCAGGACCGGTTGGCGCGGGTCGAGCCCCGCCTGCCCGATGAAGTCCGGCAGATGGGCGTGCGGGTGACCCAGGCCAACAGCGGCTTCCTGATGCTGGTCGCGCTCACCTCGGACCAGAACCGCTTTTCGGCGCTGGAGCTGGGCGACTTTGCCGCCAACAACGTGGCCGACGAACTGCGGCGGGTGCCTGGCGTCGGTGATGTATCGCTGTTTGGCTCCAGCTACGCCATGCGTATCTGGCTGGACCGCGAAAAGCTGCTGAGCTATGGGCTGGCCCCGGGCGAAGTGATCGCCGCCATCCGTGAACAGAATGCGCAGACCGCCGGCGGCGGGCTCGGCTTGCAGCCCATCGCGCCAGGCACCGAAACTACCGCGCAGATCGTGCTGCGTGGGCGATTCAGCACGCCCGAGCAGTTCCGCCAGATCATCCTGCGCGCCACGCCCGGGGCGGCCACGGTGCGCCTGTCCGATGTCGCCAGGGTCGAGCTGGGGCGTGACAACTATGCCTTTTCGCTCAGCCTCAATGGCCGCGAAACGGCCGGCCTGGCGGTCTCGCTGGCCAGCGGTGCCAACGCACTGGCCACTGCCAACGCCGTGCGTGCGCGCATGAACGACCTGCAGGCCAGCTTCCCCGGTGGCATGTCCTGGGTGACCCCGTTCGACACCACGCCGTTCATCACCGAATCGGTGCGTGGCGTGACCACGACCATGGTGCAGGCGCTGGTGCTGGTGTCCGTGGTCGTGCTGCTGTTCCTGCAGAGCTGGCGTGCGGTGTTCCTACCCACCATCGTGGTGCCGGTTTCGCTGCTGGGTGCCTGCATGGGGCTGCTGGCCTTCGGGGTCTCCATCAACCTGCTGTCCCTGTTCGCAATGGTGGTGGCCATCGGCATCCTCAACGACGACGCGATCGTGATCGTCGAGAACGTCGAGCGCATCATGCGCGAGGAAGATCTGCCGCCGCATGAGGCGACCGTCAAGGCAATGGGCCAGCTGACCGGCGCGATCATCGCCACCACGCTGGTGCTGCTGGCAGTGTTCATTCCGATGGGCTTCTTTCCAGGATCGGCAGGCGGCATCTACCGGCAGTTCGCGGTGACGCTGAGCATTTCGCTTGTGGTTTCGACCATTCTCTCGCTCACCCTGGCTCCGGCCATCTGCGCAGCCGTGCTGCGCCCCAGAGACGAAACAGAGGGCCGTGGTGGGCCGCTGCGCCGCCTGTACACGGCGGTCAACAGCGGCCTGGAGCGCAGCAGCCGGACCTATACCGACTGGGTGGGCCGCATGCTGTTACGGCCCTGGCTGTGGATCGGCGTCTTCCTGTGCGTGGTGCTGCTGACGGCGGCGATGTACGTGCGCCTGCCCAGCGGCTTCCTGCCCACCGAAGACCAGGGCTACCTCTTCGTGGCCTACAACGCGGCGCCGGGCTCGACGATGGAGCGCACCCGCGCAGCAGCGGCGCAGGCCGAGGCGATCCTGCACCAGCAGCCCGAGGTGCGGAACGTGGTGACCGTGGTGGGCTTCAGCTTCTTTGGCCAGGGCCAGTCAGTGGGCATGTCGTTCGTCGACCTGCACCCGTGGGCGCAGCGGCGTGGCGAGGCACACAGCGCGATGACGTTGGCCAACCGCATGAACGTGGCGTTCTCGCGCATTCCGCAGGCGCAGGTGTTCGCGATCAATCCGCCGGCCATCCAAGCGCTGGGCAACGCCTCCGGCTTCACCATGAAGATCGAGGACCGTGGCGGCGCCGGTGCACAGGCGCTTGCGGCAGCGGCGATGGGCATCACCGCCCGCGCCGCCGCCAGCGACCGACTGACCGGCGTGCGCCCGGAAGGCATGCTGCGCGCCCCCCAGCTGTTCGTGGACATCGACCGTACGCAGGCGCGTTCGCTGGGCGTGCCGCTGTCGCAGGCCAACCAGGCACTGGGCATCCTGTTCGGCTCGGCCTACGTGAATGATTTCGTGCGCCAGGGCAACGTCCTGCGCGTGTTCGTGCAGGCCGACGCCGAGCAGCGCATGCGTGCCGAGGATGTCAGCGATCTGCGCGTGGTCGGCAGTGGCGGGCAGTCGGTACCGCTGTCGGCATTCGCGCGCACCCGCTGGACCACCGGCGAGCAGCAGGTGGAACGGTACAACGGCTTCCTTTCGGCAACGGTTTCCGGTGAAGGCGCGGCCGGC
>DOKO01000384.1 GCA_003510825.1 Stenotrophomonas sp. | reverse complement strand
GCCTGGGCGCGGCGCTGCGCTTTGCCGACGGCGAGCGCCCGGTGCTGGCCAGCGAGATCGGCCACGCCGCGCTGGGCGCCGGCAACGCGCTGGAACTGCAGGTGCTGGGCAAGCTGCTGCAGCGCTGGCCGCACGTGGACAACGAGCGCGTGCTGTCCGGCAGTGGCCTGATGAACCTTTACCCGTGCCTGTGCGAACTGCGTGGCGCGACCCCGCAATGGACCAGCACCGAGGCGTTGATCGGCGCAGCGCGCAGTGGCGAGGATCCCCTGGCCGTGGAAACCCTGCAGGTATTCTGCGCCTGGCTGGGCAGCCTGGCTGGCGACGCAGCGATTGCCGTGGGCGCGCGCTCGGTCTATCTGGCCGGTGGCATCTCAGCGCACGTGCAGGATTTCCTCGCCGATGGCCGCTTCCGCGAACGCTTTCTCAACAAGGGCGTGCTGACCGACGTGCTGCGCCAGGTGCCGGTGTGGCGCGTCGAACACGGCCAGCTGGGCGTACTCGGCGCGGCGGTCTGGCACGCGGCACGCACGCCGGCATAAGAACAACAGCAAGGGCTGCCGGCAGCCTGCCGACGGCCGGACGGACGACGGAGGCGGACATGGTGGATCGCAGGCAGTTCCTTCAGGCCGGAGCACTGGCCGCAGGCATGGCGGCGTTGCCGGGCGTGCAGGCGCGCGCGCAGGGCGGGGCGAAGGTCGTTTCAACCTGGGATTTCGGCGTGCCGGCCAACCAGGCGGCGTGGAAGGTACTGGCCAACGGGGGCAGCGCGCTGGATGCGGTTGAGGCCGGTGCGCGCTGGGCCGAGAGCGAGCTGTGCAATCCCACCGTCGGCCATTGCGGCAACCCGGATCGCGACGGCGTGCTGAGCCTGGACGCCAGCATCATGGACGGCGATGGCCGCTGCGGTGCGGTCGCCGCGCTGGTCGACATCCTGCACCCGGTATCGGTGGCCCGCAAAGTGATGGAGAACAGCCCGCACGTGCTGCTGGTGGGCGAGGGCGCGCAGCAGTTCGCGGTGCAGCAGGGCTTCGAGCGCCAGCACCTGCTGACGCCGCAGGCCGAGGCGGCGTGGCGCGAGTGGCTGAAGACCGAGAAGTACCAGCCGCAGATCAACGCCGAGCGCCGCGGCATCCCCGGCAACAGCGACAACCACGACACCATCGGCATGCTGGCGCTGGATGCCAAGGGCAACCTCGCCGGCGCCTGCACCACCAGTGGCATGGCCTGGAAGCTGCACGGCCGCGTGGGCGACAGCCCGATCATCGGTGCCGGCCTGTACGTGGACAACGAGGTGGGCGCGGCCACGGCCTCGGGCGTGGGCGAGGAGATGATCCGCAACGCGGCCTCGTTCCTGGTGGTCGAGCTGATGCGCCAGGGGCGCACGCCGGCCCAGGCCTGCCGAGAGGCCATCGACCGGGTGGTGCGCAAGCGCCCCGAGGCCAGCAAGACGCTGCAGGTCTGTTTCCTGGCGATGAACAAGCAGGGCGAAGTCGGCGCGTACGCGTTGCATCGCGGCTTCGTCTACGCGGTGTGCGACGGGCAGCGCCAGGACGACCTGCGCGATTCGCCGTCGATCTACACGAGCACCCAGGCGTGAGCGTGCGGCTGGGCCTGGAGATCGCCAGCAATTCGGTGGCCTCGGCGCTTGCCGCGCAGGCCGGTGGTGCCGACCGCATCGAACTGTTCGACAACCTCGCCGAAGGCGGCACCACGCCGTCCTTCGCCAGCATCGCCATTGCCCGCGAGCGGCTGACCATTCCGCTGTTCGTGCTGGTGCGTCCACGTGCCGGCGATTTCCACCACGACGCACTGGAAACCGAGCTGATGCTGCGCGACATCGCGCAGTGCCGTGCACTGGGCTGCGATGGCGTGGTCGTCGGCGCGCTGGATGCGCAGGGTGACATCGACCTGCCGCTGTGCCGCGAGCTGGTGCAGGCCGCCGGGCCGCTGCAGGTCACGTTCCATCGCGCCTTCGATGCAACCCGCGATCTGTCCGCGGCACTGGAGCAGGTGATCGGCCTCGGCTGCCAGCGCGTGTTGACGTCGGGCGGGCAGGTCAGCGCGGAGGCCGGCAGCAAGGTGCTGGCCGGGCTGGTCACCCAGGCGGCGGGGCGCATCAGCGTGATGGCCGGTGCCGGCCTGGGCCCGGCCAACATCGCCGCGGTTGCCCGGCACACCGGCTGCAGCGAACTGCACGCCTCGGCCAAGGGCCTGCGGCGGTCGGACATGCAGTTCCAGAACCCGGTCCTGCGCGGCCTTGACCCGGACTGGAGCCAGACCAGCACCGCTACCGTGGCGGCATTGCGCAAGGCGCTGGACGCCTGAGCGTCAAGGCCGGGGTCGGATCCCTTCGCAGAAGGGCTCTGACCCCGGTGGGCGCCGCATCAGCTTTCAGGAAAGTGTCGCTTCCGGCTCATGCAGGAGAATCGCCAGCGCGCCGAAGGGCGGTATGCAGGGCCAGCGGTGCTTGTGGGTGGAAGATCTGCTCCGGATTGTCGACAGTCGACTTGCACTCCTGCATCGATCGACTTCCACATGCGTTGCCTGCTTCTGCTCCTTTCCTGCCTGCTGCCAGCTCCCGGAGTTCTGGCGGAGGACGGGCATCGGTCAAACTGGATATGGAACGGTGCCAGTTCTGGGCACCATGGCGTGGGTTGGATAGCGGACGGCGTGATGCTGTCACCCGGGGCGCTGGGTGCATTTGTCGATACACGGGTGCACATGATCGGCAACCGGGGGGTCCGTGCGCTGTACCAGGTTTTCGATTCAAACCCTGAAAACCGGATGGGGCGGTGTGGAGCGGGGCGTGAGGTCCATCTGCATGTCTACGAACTGACGCCAACCCGTTCCCTCGAGCGCGGCGCGGTTCTGGTCAGCAGTTGCCTGCAGACATTGGCATTGGCCAGCCAGAATTCCGGTGCTCCCGATAGTGAGTCCGACTTCTCGTCTGTCATCTGGACAAAAGATGGGTTCACCGTCGAATGGTGGGGCGACGGCCTCGAGGGTCGTGCGACGAGCCACTACGCACTTCGCAACGGGCGGTTTGGTCCAGCCCAGCCGTAGCCGGGGGCGACCTGGATCGGACAAAGCCGTTCCGCGCGTGCATGTCGTGATCGTGTCACTTCGTTCTGCCATCGCCGCACATCCGTGCATCGCAAATCATTGATTCTTCAATAGACATGCGGTCGTTTACGACTGCGTGGTGTGCATTGCTGCGCCGCGGGATGCCAAGCCTTGTTCAGCCATGCTTTAGTTTGGATCGATCCACAGGGGAGGGCGCGGATCCGGTATGGATCGATGCAATCGCCCTGGGTCGTCGTCTCTGCAGTGCCGCCGTTCATCGCATCCGCGCGCCCACACCAACGAAGAGCAACTGCCCATGGCTCAGCCCGTCCGTACCCGTCGTCATCTGTTGTCCCAGGCCCTGCTGCTGGCCCTGTTGCCGCTGGCTGCCAGCGCACAGGACGCCAGCAGTCCGTCCACCAAGGACTTGGACGCAGTCACCGTTACCGGTTCGCGCATCAAGCGCGCCAGCGTCGAAGGGCCGGCCCCGGTCAACGTGATCTCCGCCCAGCAGATCCAGAAGGAAGGCTTCGTCACTGTCTACGACGCACTGAAGACGCTGACCGAAGCGACCGGTACCGTCGAGGCGGCATCGCAGTGGGGATCGCATACGCCCAATGCCAGCGGCCTCAACCTGCGCGGCATGGGCCCGAACCGGACCCTGCTGCTGGTGAACGGTCGACGCGTGGCCGACTACCCGCTGCCCTATGGCGGCGAGACCAACTTCTCCAACTACAGCAACATTCCCGCCGCCGCGGTTGAGCGCATCGAAGTGCTGACCGGTGGCGCCTCGGCCATCTACGGTTCGGACGCGATCGCCGGCGTGGTCAACGTCATTCTCAAGACCAACTACGACGGTGATGAAGTGCGCGTACGCGGCGGCACGTCCACCGAAGGCGGTCGGGACACCTGGGATCTTTCCTGGGCCGGCGGCAAGACCGGCGACCACTGGAGCGTGACCTATGCGCTGCAGTACACAAAGCGCGATCCGCTGTTCGGCCGCGACCGGCCGCAGATGGACGATGCCGACGATGCGCCGTATCCGTCCTGGAACATGGAGCAGCGCAAGGTCGGGTTCCGACCCACGGCCGGCCTGGCGCTCATCGACCCCGGTACCGGAGAGCGCCTGGCACCGCCTACCGGCACCTGCGAAAAATTCGACGGCGAGTACTACACCGCCGATCGCCTGGTCTACAACTACAACGCCAACACTGTGACCAACACCGGGCGCCTGTGCGGCATGAGCGCCGACTACGCCAACTGGCTGCTGACGGGTGGCTCTGAAAACCTCTCCGGCAACCTGTATGCCACCTTCGATTTCGGCAATGACCTGCAGGCCTGGAGCAACCTGGCCGTCTACCGTTCCGAAGCGCTGTGGGGCACCAATCCGCCCAGCGTCACCCTCGTCGACGATGCCAATGGCTACTACTGGGATGCCAACCGCGATCGCCCGATTCTGGGCGTGCGTCAGTTCACCCCCAACGAGGTCGGCGGCCTGGACACCCTGCGCAATACCAATCGTGAACTGTCCTGGGATGTCAGCGCCGGCCTGCGCGGTCGCCTGGCAGACCGCTTCGACTGGAGTGCGTCGGTGGGGCGTTCCTACTACCGTGTGGAAGAGCGGCAGAACGTGGTGGACGAGCAGAAGTCGTATGACTTCTTCCTGGGCCCGCGACTGGGCACCACGGCGGACGGCGAAGCAATCTACGCCTTGAACGAATCGCGCTGGTGGAACCCGATCACCCCCGATCAGTACTGGCAGATGGGCACGGTGGCGCGCAACCGCGCCTCGTCGTGGGTCAACCAGGCCTCGGCCGACATCACCGGTGAACTGTTCCAGGGCTGGGCTGGCCCGGTATCGTTCGCGGCCGTGGCGGAAGTCGCGCGGCAGGGCTATCACCTCAGCCCCGACCCGCGCGCCGGCATCGACTTCGACCTGCAGAACGTCGACCGTGGCGGTGGCGAGCGCACGCGCTACTCCGCCGGCGTCGAGTTCAAGATTCCACTGGCCGACAGCCTGATCGCCACCGCCGCGGCGCGCTACGACCGCTATGGCAGCTACAAGGCCGATGACAGCGCCGACGCGGTGAGCATCGGCAGCCAGAAGGAAACCACCTGGAATGCGGGCCTGGAATGGCGACCGTTCGAGTCGCTGCTGGTGCGTGGTTCCTATGCCACCAGCTTCCACGCCCCGGACATGCACTACCTGCTGGGCCAGCCCAGCAGTTCGCAGGTGCTGACCTATGATCGGCTGCGCTGCATCGAAAGTGGCGCCTACCTGGTCAACGAGTGCGGCGCGGGCAATCCCGATGTCTGGTACGCGTTCGATGTGAACCGCCGCGGCACGCCGTTGCTGCGTTCTGAAACCGGTGATTCCTGGACCGTCGGTTTCGTCTGGGATGTGCTGCCGAACCTCTCGGTCAGTGCCGATTACTGGGCGATCAAACTGCAGGACATGATCGTCGACGTGGGTGCCGATGAGGTGCTGGCCAGTGAGGCCGGCTGCCTGACCGGCAAGAACATCGACGGCACGCCCTGGGCCAACCCGGCCGGTGGCGAGTACTGCGCCGGCATCCTTGCGCGTGTGAACCGTGACAGCAATGGGCGCCTCGTCTCCATCGAGCGCGGCCCGTTCAACCTGGCCAGCCGCGAAGTCCGCGGCATTGACTTGACCGCCCGCTACCGGCTGGAAACCGCTGCGTGGGGCAGCTTCCAGCTGGGCGTGAACTACACCAACCAGCTCTCGACCAAGGAGCAACGCTACGCCAACGACCCCAACCCCGAACGCCGTGACCGCGACCTGCGCAGCAAGCTGCGCGCCAGCCTTGGTTGGCAGCATGGCAACTGGAATGCCAATGTCTACGCAGACCGCGTGGGTTCGGTGCCGGGCGTGCGTTACCACTGGGGTACCGACCGCCTGGACAACCCCGGCGGTTGCCTGCCGTTCGCCGATGGTTATGTACCCAGCGACAGCCCGTCACTGAACTGCCTGGAGCCGTTGACCCGGCCCGACGGCTCGGCCAACCCCAACCCCAATGCAGGGCAGCAGACCTCGCGCTACTACGGCCGGGTAGGGCCGTTCATCACCTGGAATGTCAACGTGGGTTACCAGGTGACCGAGCACATGAAGGTCAACGCGTACGTCAACAACGCCTTCAATGCCGCCAGCTGGAACCACAAGGATCCCTACAAGGCGGACTACGACTTCGCGCCGACCCGCCTGCTGGGTGCCGTGGGGCGCGAGTTCGCGCTGGAGTATGTGTTCACGTTCTGAGTGCGGAAACCCGCGCCTCTACAAAAAACGGCAGCCACCTGTAAAAGCGTGGCTGCCGTGGAGGACCGTTGTACGGGGTCGGATCCCTTCGCAGAAGGGCTCCGACCCCAGGTGCCGGTTTAGAACTTGTAGGTCGCGCCGAAGTAGATCTGGCGGCCCGAGTACAGGTTGGAGATCAGGCGGGACTGGGTGTCGCTGCCCAGGTAGATGCGCTGCTCGGACTTGGTGGCGTTCAGCACCGAGGCGGTGAAGGTCAGCGCTTCGGTGAAGTTGTAGGCCACGTTCAGATCCAGCTGGTCGTACGGCTCGCTGTACTGGGTCATGCCGTTGACCAGGCCGCCCACCACTTCACCACGACGGTTGTACGAGGCACGGGCCAGGAACCGGTCGGTTTCGTAGAACACCGTCAGGTTGGCCTGGTTCTTGGCGCTTCCCACCAGCGGCGAGGCGCCGAGGTTCTCGCCATTGAGCTCGATCGAGGCCAGGTTGGTGTCGTTGTAGGTGTAGTTGGCCTGCACGCCCAGGCCGAAGTCGAAGGTGTACTGGCCGTAGACTTCCACGCCCTGCGACACCGCGTCACGACCGTTGGCCTGGGTGCTGTAGTTCTGCACCGTCACCATGTCGCCGCCGACTTCCATCTGCACATCACGCACGATCGGCACGGTGAAGTTGCTGATGTCCTTGCGGAACAGGCCGACACCGGCCACTGCGCCCGGCATGAAGTACCACTCGACGCCGAGGTCGTACTGGGTGGCCTTGAAGGCTTCCAGGTTCTTGTTGCTGCCGCTGCCGGCCCAGCCTTCGGTCGGTGCGCCGCCGGCGACGCGGCGGTCATTGACGTACTCGGGGCTGTAGTAGCTCAGGCTGCCGGGTGCGGCGATGCTGGTGTAGCTCGGGCGGGCCACCACCTTCGATGCCGCGCCACGCAGGACCAGCGTGTCGGTGATGTCCCAGGCGATGTTGAAGCTGGGCAGCACGTCGGTGTAGGTGCGGTCCGAGCCGATCAGTTCGTAGGTCTTCTCGCGGGCCAGGTTGTCGGGCAGGCGCACGAAGCCGCTTTCGCAGCCGTAGGTCGGGTAGGCCGCCGCTGCCGGATCATCGCAGGACATCGGTGCGCCGGAGGCGTTGTCCAGGAAGTAGTCGTTGAAGCGTTCGATCGAATCGCTGGACTGGGCGAACTGCTCGGTACGCACCACGCGCACGCCGACGTTGCCGCGCAGGCGCTCGGTACGGAAGTTGGCCTGGAAGTAGCCCGAGTAGATCTTCTCGTTGACGTTGTAGACGAAGTCGTCTTCGACGCGGTTGTGCGACTGGCCGTAGGTGGTGTTCAGGTAATCGATGTAGGCCGGGTAGTTGATGCCCGGGAACACATTGGCATTGAAGCCGCCGGCGATGCCGGTGATCGGGTTGGACAGGAAGAAGCCCGGCTGGGCGATGCCGGCCGTGTTGTCGCAGCCCGCCTGGTAACGGCTGTCGTAGTCAGCCGGATCGGCGCCCTGGCACACCCAGTAGGTGTTGCCGGTGTTGCGGTGGACCTTGCCGTCACGGTACTTGGCGCCGAACTGGATCGAGTCCAGCCAGCCGCTTTCGAACATCTTGGTGACGTCGGCCTGGAAGTGGTTCTGCTTGACCTCGGTCTGCATCCACGACGAATCGGTCGAGCCGGTGTCGACCTCGGCGATGCCATTCATCAGCACCTGCTGCAGGTTCGGCGAGACGGTCAGCGTCGGGGTGCCGGTCAGGTCCCATGCGGTGTACTGGTTGCCGGATTCCCACACGCCATTGACGCGGCGACGCGGCTTGGCCGACATGCGGAAGTTCATCGACGGGCCACCTTCGGACCACGTGCGACCGCCGCTGAAGGAGGCCTTCCACAGCGGGCTGATGTCCCAGTCGATGGTCAGGTCGGCAGTCTGCGACAGCGCCTTTTCACGGCTGTAGCTGCCGGTCAGCTGCGGGGTCGGAATGGTGCAGTCATCCGGACCCCAGCCACCCGGGGCCAGGCCGGCGGCCGCGGCTTCGTCTTCACTGCAGTAATAGGCCTTGCCCGGCAGCTTCTCGAACTGCGCGCCGGTGACCACGGTGCCGCTGGGGTCGAAGGTCAGGCCGTTGAGCAGGCGGCCGCCAGCCCAGTTGCCGTCGCCGTTGTAGCGCGCCATGTTCCACTCGGGCACCTTGAGCATGTTCTGCACATAGTTGCCGTCCAGCTCGAAGCGGAAGTAGTTGGCGGTCAGGGTCAGGTTGTCGACCGGCTTGAACTGGAACGTCAGCTGGCCGCCCTTGCGCTCGCGCTCCTCTTCCTTCACGGCGAAGTTCACCGAGGTGGGCATGAAGAAGTCGCTGTAGTTGTGCCCGAACTGGTCGTTGAAGCCGGAGTTGCCCCACCAGTAGTTGATGCCGCCCTGGGTGAGGGCGTTGCCGTTGACATCACGGGCGTCGACATCGGTGCCGTACCACTGGTAGTTCTCGGTGCTCACTTCCATGGTGCGGCTGGTGCGCTTCTGCTGGGTCACGCCGACCAGCACGCCGAAGCGCTCGTCCTTGCTGTGCCACGAGTACAGCGCCGACGCCTGCGGGTCGACGTCCTGGTGGGTGTCGGAAGACACGCCTTCCAGGGTCACGTAGCCGGAGTTGGATTCCATCTCCAGCGGACGACGGGTGTGCAGGATGACCGTGCCGCCGATGCCGCCTTCGTCGATGCGTGCTTCCGGCGACTTGAACAGCTCGGCGCTGGACAGCATGTTCGACGGCAGCAGGGTGTAGTTGAACGAACGGCTGGCCTCGTCATTGGTTTCGGAGGTGGCGATGTAGTTGCCGTTCAACTGGGTCAGGGTCAGGTCCGGATCGAGGCCGCGCACGCTGACGCTCTTGCCTTCGCCGCCATCGCGGGTGATGACCACGCCGGGTACGCGCTGCAGCGAATCGGCGACGTTCTTGTCAGGGAACTTGCCGACGTCCTCGGCGGTGATCACTTCGACCACGGCGTTGGCGTCGCGCTTCTGCTGCAGGCTCTTTTCGATCGCGTAGCGGTAGCCGGTGACCTGGACGCTGTCCAGGGTGGTGGCATCGGTGCCGCCGGTGGTCGGCTGTGCGGTGGCCTGCTGGGCAGCGGCGCCGGTCGGCGCGACGGCTGCGGCCAGGGCCAGCGCGACGGCAAGCGACAAGGTGTCGCGACCGTGCTTACGAGTTGAATGCTTCATTGCCATCTCTCCCTCTCTCCTGGATTGATCCGGTGACTGACGCGGAACTTGAATCGATCTAATCTGTGATGCCGATTTTTGCTAAGCCGCGCGGCTGCCTGGGGCGGCGCGCTGGTGCTCGGGTACGTGCTGTTCCGGTCCCCAACTCCGGGCCATCCCTGAATTCGCTTGGATCGATCTAAGCGATGGCGGGGCGATTTTTAGCATGGCTGGAAGGGTTGCGCATGCTGCTGCGCAATATTGCAGTGACGTGTCTGCCGAATGATGATTCGCTGAAATGCGCTGGAATCGTTTACATGCGCAAAGGGGGAGGGTGGTTCGGCAGGGCTTGCAGCCCTGCACCTGCCCAAGGCAACGGCCAAGGCCAGATCCAAAGCGGCTATCCGTGGGTTGGCGGGGCGGTGTCGGATTGCGGGGACGCCGTGAACCCGTCCCTGGGGGCTTGGCCGCGGCATCCATGCCGCGGACACCCCGCAATCCGACACCGCCCCACCTTCGACAGTTGGCCGGAGGCCAGTAGATCCACGCCATGCGTGGATGAAATCTGTCAGACATCGAACTTCAATCGGGGTCAGAGCCCGTTGCGTAGCAACGGGATCCGACCCCTGGCTTTGACAGATCGCGGAGAACTGTCGA
>DOKO01000385.1 GCA_003510825.1 Stenotrophomonas sp. | reverse complement strand
AACCGCTCTTCCGATCTGTGCGGCGGTCGCAGCGGCGGCGCGCGCGGCACTGGCCTGCTGGGCGGCGGCCTGTTGCTGCTTCTGTTCGGCATCGCGACGCGCGGCGGCCTGGCGTTCGGCGTCCTGGCGCTCGCTGTCGCGGCGGGCCGCATCCTGCTGGGCGGCAATCTGCTTGGCCGCGTCGGCTTCCTTGGCGCGCTGCTCGGCCAGGCGCTGCTGTTCAACCAACTGCTTGGCGCGGTCCTCGGCATCCTTCTTGACCTTGGCGGTCTCGTCCTCGGTGCGCTTGGCGGCCACCTGCACGCTCCGGGTCAGGCCTTCCTTCAGGCGCGGCAGGGCCGGCGCGGACGGGTCGACCTTCTCGATCAGCGCCACCAGGCGCTGGGCTTCGGCGAAGTCCTCGCGGCCCAGGTGCTGCTCGGCAGCAATCAGGGTGTAGGGCAGCAGGTCGGTCAGCGCGCTCTTCACCGAGGCGTCGTCCGGCGTCTTGTCGCGCAGGGCGATGTAGTACTCGATGGCGTTGTCGCCGGCCGGTGCGTACATGCGGTTCTCGGCCAGGGCACGGCTGGCCGAATCGCGCAGCTGTTCGGTGCCCATCGACTGCACCTTGGCCGCCACGGCCGGTGCGGCAGGCGTGGTGGCAGGTGCGGCAGCGCCTTCGGCGGCCGGTGCCGCTGTTTCTTCCTTGCCCGAACAGGCAGCCAGTGCCAGTGCCAGGGCAACCGGCATCCACCGGCGCGCGGCAGCGATCGTTGTGACGTGCGACATCCTGCTCCCCTTTAGAAGACGACGTTACGTAAGCCGTGGATCTGCATGGCCGGGACCGGGGTCCGGGCGTGGCGGCTGGCGTTTCCCGACGCCGCCGCCGGCAACGGCGAGGGTGCAATCTAGCATCCCGCCGACCCTTGCGTACAAGGGCGGGCCAGAGGCGATGACGACGGTGTCGCCATCGCCTCGTCAGGTCAATGCTCGGCGGTCTTGCCGTGGCTGTCGGCCTTGTCGTGGCCGCCGGACATCAGCTTGTCGGTCCAGGCGATGCCGATCGCCGACAGGATGAACACGCAGTGGATGATGGTCTGCCACAGCACGCCGTCGGCGGTGAGGGTGGCGCAGGTCTGCTCGCCGATGTTGGCGGCAGCGGTGGCCATGCGCTCCGGCGGGCACAGCGGAATGCCGCCCAGCGCGCCGGTGCCGATGAACGTCTTCAGCAGGTGGATCGAGGAGATGCCGATGATCGCCATCGCCAGCTTCACCTTCAGCACGCTGGCGTTGACGTGGCTCAGCCACTCCGGCTGGTCCGGGTGGCCTTCCAGGCGCAGGCGCGACACGAAGGTCTCGTAACCGCCCACGATCACCATCACCAGCAGGTTGGAAATCATCACCACGTCGATCAGGCCCAGCACGATCAGCATGATCTGCTGCTCGCCCATCGAGGCCGAATGCGAAATCAGGTGCCACAGTTCCTTGCCGAACAGGAACACATAGACGCACTGCGCCACGATCAGGCCCAGGTACAGCGGCAGCTGCAGCCAGCGCGAGGCGAAGATCAGGTTGGACAGCGGGGAGGGCGGCAGGCGGTTTGCACTCATGCGGGGGATGCTGCGTTTCGAGGGAGAGGCGAGGTTACCGGGCCACCATGACGGTGCCAAGCCAACTCACGCACTAGACTTCAGGTTCCTTCCGAACCCCGAGCCGACGCCATGATCGACCTGTATTACTGGCCCACCCCCAACGGCCACAAAGTCACCCTGCTGCTGGAGGAAGCCGGCCTGGAATACCGCATCCACCCGGTCAACATCGGCTCGGGTGACCAGTTCAAGCCGGAATTCCTGGCCATTTCGCCCAACAACAAGATGCCGGCCATCGTCGACCATGCCCCGGCCGATGGCGGCGCCCCGCAGAGCGTGTTCGAATCCGGCGCCATCCTGCTGTACCTTGCCGAAAAGACCGGCCAGTTCCTGCCCAGCGACCCGCGCGGCCGCGTCACCACCCTGGAATGGCTGTTCTGGCAGATGGCCGGGCTGGGCCCGATGAGCGGCCAGATGGGCCACTTCAATGTCTATGCCCCGGAAAAGATTCCCTACGCTGTCGAGCGCTATGACAACGAAGTGCGCCGCCTGCACGGGGTGATGGACAAGCGCTTGGCCGATCACGCCTTCCTGGCGGGTGATGAATACACCATCGCCGACATGGCCAGCTACCCGTGGATTGGCGCTTACGACAAGATTCCGGTTGATTTCGCCGCCTTCCCGAACCTGAAGCGCTGGCACGACGCCATCGCCGCGCGCCCGGCCACCCAGCGCGCCTATGCCCTGAGCAAGCAGGTGAACCCCAACGCCGGCAAGCCGATGAGCGAGGAAGAGCGCAAGCTCCTGTTCGGCCAGCGCTGACCAGCCCAGGGGTCAGAGCCCTTTGCGCCGCAAAGGGCTCTGACCCCACGCCAGGGCGGCCTCAGGCCAGCGCGGCCAGCGCTTCCACCAGCGCGTCCATCTGCTCCGGC
>DOKO01000133.1 GCA_003510825.1 Stenotrophomonas sp. | reverse complement strand
CATGTCGGTCGGGAACGCCGGGTACGGCGCGGTGGTCAGGTTGACCGCCTTCGGCCGCTTGCCCTGCATGTCCAGGGTGATGCTGTCTTCGGTGGTCTCGATCGTCGCACCGGCCTCGACCAGCTTGGACAGCACGGCATCCATGGTGTTCGGGCGCGCGCGGTTCACGGTCACCTTGCCGCCGGTCATCGCCGCGGCGACCAGGAAGGTGCCGGTCTCGATGCGGTCGGGCAGCACTTCATGGCGGCCACCGGACAGGCGCTCGACGCCTTCGATGACCAGGCGGGCGGTGCCCAGGCCTTCGATCTTCGCGCCCAGGGCGATCAGGCAGTGCGCCAGGTCGGTCACTTCCGGTTCCATCGCGGCGTTGTCGAGGATGGTGGTGCCCTCGGCCAGCACGGCGGCCATCAGCACGTTCTCGGTGCCGGTGACGCTGACCATGTCGAAGGTGAAGTGGCCACCCTTCAAGCGCTTGGCGGTGGCCTTGATGAAGCCGTTCTCGACCACGATGTCCGCACCCAGCGCCTGCAGGCCCTTGATGTGCTGGTCGACCGGGCGCGAACCGATGGCGCAGCCACCGGGCAGCGACACTTCGGCCGCGCCGAAGCGGGCCAGCAGCGGGCCCAGCACCAGGATCGAGGCGCGCATGGTCTTGACCAGCTCATACGGTGCCACGTGCTGGTTGACCGAGCGCGGGTCGACCACGATCGCGCTGCCGCGCGACAGGGTGCCCTGGTCGATGGTGACCTTGGCTCCCAGTTCGCCCAGCAGCTTCACCGTGGTGACCACGTCGTGCAGGTGCGGCACGTTGGTGATCTCCACCGGCGCATCGGCCAGCAGGGTCGCGCAGAGGATGGGGAGGACGGCGTTCTTCGCGCCGGAGATGCTCACTTCACCGTGCAGCGCAGCGCCGCCGGTCACAACGATCTTGGCCATGTATTGGGAATCTTCTGCGGTTCAGCCGGCTTCGGCCGGGGTCACGGTTTTCAGCGCCAGCGCGTGGATCGCGCCGCCCATCAGGTCGCCCAGGGTGGCATAGACCATCCGGTGGCGGGCCAGCGGCATCTTGCCGGCAAAGGCCTCGCAGACCACGGTCGCTTCGAAATGCACGCCATCGTCACCGCGCACGTCGGCGCGGGCGCCCGGCAGGCCGGTTTCGATCAGGTTGCGGATGGTGTCAGCGTCCAACGGGCTTTCCTAATAAAATGAACCCTCATTCTACTTCCGCTGCGTGGCGTCCGCATGGCCGAGTCCTCCCTGCCCCCCCGTTCCGTCGATCCCGCCGCCCTGGTGGCCAGCGGCCGCCGCGTGTTCGAGATCGAGCAGCAGGCGCTGCAGGCCGTTGCCAGCGGGCTGGGCGAGGCGTTCCAGCAGGCCTGCCAGGCCATCCTGGGCAGCCGCGGCCGGGTGGTCGCCACCGGCATGGGCAAGTCCGGCCACGTCGCCCGCAAGATCGCCGCCACCCTGGCCTCCACCGGTACCCCGGCCTTCTACGTGCACCCGGGCGAGGCCGGCCACGGCGATCTGGGCATGATCACCGAGGACGACGTGGTGCTGGCCCTGTCCTATTCCGGTGAATCGGACGAGGTGCTGATGCTGCTGCCGGTGCTCAAGCGTCAGGGTAACGTGTTGATTTCCATGACCGGCCGCCCGCAATCCAGCCTGGCCAAGGCCGCCGACGTGCACCTGGACGTCAGCGTGCCGGCCGAGGCCTGCCCGCTGGCGCTGGCGCCGACCTCCAGCACCACCGCCTCGCTGGCGATGGGCGATGCGCTGGCCGTGGCCCTGCTCGACGCGCGCGGCTTCACCGCCGACGATTTCGCCCGCTCGCACCCGGCCGGCAGCCTCGGCCGCCGCCTGCTGCTGCACATCACCGACGTGATGCACAGCGGTGAGGACCTGCCCAAGGTCGATGCCGAGGCCAGCCTCAGCCAGGCCCTGGTCGAGATGAGTCGCAAGCGGCTGGGCATGACCGCTGTGGTCGATGCCCAGGGCGTGCTGATCGGCCTGTTCACCGACGGCGACCTGCGCCGCGCGCTGGATACCGAGCTGGACGTGCGCACGGCGAAGATCGCCGAGGTGATGACCCGCAACCCGCGCACCATCGGCGCCGACCAGCTGGCGGTGGAAGCCGCGCGGCTGATGGAGACCCACAAGATCAACGGCCTGATCGTGGTCGATGGCCAGGGCCGCGCGGTCGGCGCGCTGAACATTCATGACCTGTTGCGGGCCCGGGTGGTTTAACCGAGAGTCGGTAGACCCCATTCAGACTGTACCCCGCACCCGCCCCAATCGAGCCTGATGCCCTGATGCCCTGGTCCCCCCCGCCCGCCTTCCCCGCCCACCTGCATGCCACCGCGGCCCGTATCCGCCTGGCCTGCTTCGACGTGGACGGCACCCTCACCGACGGTCGGCTGTACTACGACAAGGACGGCAACGAGAGCAAGGCGTACTTCGTGCAGGATGGTCTGGGTCTGAAACTGCTGCAGCAGCACGGCATCCACCCCGTGCTGATCACCGCGCGCAACAGCCAGTCGGCGCTGCGCCGCGGTGCCGATCTGGGCATCGACACCCAGATCGCGGTGGGCGACAAGCTGGCCAGCGTGCAGGCGCTGTGCGCCCAGCACGGCATCGGCCTGGACCAGGTGGC
>DOKO01000132.1 GCA_003510825.1 Stenotrophomonas sp. | reverse complement strand
CCCGTTTTTTTTAATCTGGCGTGGGACGCGATGCGCGCTTTGCGCGCTTCGCCCCATGCGTTGCTGCGCAACGAATGGGCCCCTCCCTTTGCCTGCCTCTCCCCGCCCCTGTCGGGGCAGCCCCTCAACAGAGGGGCTTGTTACTCCAGACAGATCAGTAGATCCACGCCATGCGTGGATGGCGTGCCGCCCGATGCCCTCCCCAGCCGGTCCCATGCGCTATGGTCACCCCATGAGGACCCGGCCCTACCACCACAACGATCTGGCCGCCTGCCTGGCGATCTTTGACAGCAATCTGCCGACCTATTTCGCCCCGGAGGAACGCCCGGACTTCGAATCGTTCCTGCGCGGGCTGGCGGAAGAGCACGCCTACCAGGTCATCGAACTCGACGGCAGCGTCGTCGCCTGCGGAGGGCTGTCTCCTCCCGCGAACGGGACCGCCGGGTTCTGCTGGGGGATGGTGGAGAAATCCCGGCACGGACAAGGACTTGGCCGCCATCTTGCACGGGTGCGCCTGCAGCAGGCAGCCACCGATCCCCGCGTGGAGCGCATTGCGTTGAGCACCAGCCAGCACACCGAGGGCTTTTACGCCGGGCTGGGCTTCCGCGTCACCCAACGGGTAACGGACGGTCACGGCCCGGGAATCCACGCCGTGCACATGGAAGCACGCCTGCAGTAGATCCACGCCATGCGTGGATGGCATTCCACGCCCTGCGCCCCCAAAAACGCCCCTGCCCCAAAAGCTGAACGAAACCTGAAAAATCGCTATCGTAGGCGCCTTCACCCTACGCACGGCCTTTTGCCCCGATGAGCTCGATCGACCGCGTGCACGCCGCCCTGCCCGACGCCGATCCGTCGGCACACGGCACCTGCGAGAACTGCGACACCGCCCTGCAGGGCCACTACTGCCATCACTGCGGGCAGTCCGCGCACAACCCGCTCAAGCATGTCGGCCACGCCATCGAGGAAGTCTTCGAATCGTTCTGGCACCTGGACGGACGCATCTTCCGCACGCTGCGCGACCTGTGGGTGCCCGGCCGCATTGCACTGAACTATCTCAAGGGCCGCCGGGTGGGCTACGTGCAGCCGCTGCGGCTGTTCGTCATCCTCACCCTGTTCACCTTCTTCATCGGCAAGATGTTCGTGCACGTCGACGACTTCAGCGTGGGCGCCAGCGGCAATTCGCTGTTCGGCAAGGCCACCACCGCCGAACAGGTTGAAGCAGTCCGCGCGCAGCAGATGGCACTGATCGACCAGCAGGCCAGCACCACGAACACCGGCAACGCCGGTTTCGCCATTGCCCGGGCTGCCGTCAATGCCGCCGCCGCGCAGCGCAGGGCCGAGCTCGGCGCACCCACTGACACCCCCGCGCCGCCGGCCGACGACAATCACGGCACGTTCTTCAACTACAGCATCAATGGCAAGCCCTGGGATGCGGACACCAATCCCATCGTGCTCGCCGGCCTGCCGCAGTTCGCCAACAACTGGCTCAACCGGCGCCTGCAGAACGGCAACGCCAACATCCAGCGCATGGGCGGCAAGACCGATCTGTACATGCAGGCGATCCTGACCGCACTGCCCGGCGCGCTGTTCTTCCTGATGCCGGTGTTCGCGCTGGTCCTGCGCATTGCCTACATCCCGCGGCCGATGGGCTACCTGGAACATCTCGTGGTGGCGCTCTACAGCCACTGCTGGCTGATGATGGTGGTGCTGGCGACCTTCCTGGTCGCCAGCATCAGCAATGCACTGGCCTCGCCGCTGGTCGCCACGCTCGGCCTGTGGATCACGGCACTGCTGTGGCTGGCGGTGCCGGTCTACCTGCTGTGGATGCAGCAGCGTGTGTACGGCGGCAACAAGCTGCTGACCGTGCTGCGCTACACCCTCATCGGCGGCGTCTACTTCTTCCTGGTCAACGTGGTGGTGATGTACGCGGCGCTGGCAGGCATTTCCGCCTGATCGCGCAGCCTCAACTGCTGGAGAGCTTCATCAGCACCAGGCCACAGACGATCAGCACGGCCGCGCCGATGCGCATCGCACTGACCTGCTCGCCGAGGAACACGATGCCGACCACGAAGGCACCCACGGCGCCGATGCCGGTCCAGATCGTGTAGGCGGTACCCAGCGGCAGCGTGCGCATGGCCACGGCCAGCAGCCAGAAACTGGCGATCATGCCAAGGATGGTGACCACGGTGGGGGTGAGCCTGCTGAAGCCTTCGGACTGCTTCATGGACACGGCCCAGACAATTTCCAGCAGGCCGGCGAACAACAGATAGATCCAGGCCATGACGGCCCTCCTATTGGTAGGGCCAGGCCGTCCTGGTCATTGATTCCCGATGCGGGGGAGGTCGTTCCTCCTGCGGCCGCATTCTAGCAACGGGGGAACGCGCCGGCCGTACTGCCCGTGTACGGGTTACAGCCGATTCATCGCATGAAGCTGGCGTCGAAGCCCACGCCTGCGCTAGAATGCGCGCCTGCCATCGGCCAGCCGATGTGCAGTCCGGCTGTGGTCTCCGGCGCGCGACGCGCTGCTTCCCCTGATCCGTGAACCGGCCGCCCTTGGGCGGCCAACGTCTCTATGGTGGCCCCG
>DOKO01000139.1 GCA_003510825.1 Stenotrophomonas sp. | reverse complement strand
GGTAGGTGCCAACCTTGGTTGGCACGCGTTCAAAAAAACGCCGGGCATGGCCCGGCGCTACCTTCAGATCGCCTCGCCGCCGGCGCACGCCGCCGGCGCTCCTGCGGCCCGTCAGATGGTTTCGCCGACGGCGCTCGCCGCCGGCGATCCTCCAGCCGGTCAGATTGTCTCGCCGAAGGCCTTCGCCAGATTCCGGTACGCCTTCTTCTGTGCCTCGTCGGTCGCCGCCGGGGCCACGATCTCCAGCTCCACGATCTGGTCGCCATCCGGGCTGCCCGGCAGGCCGCGGCCACGCAGGCGCAGCTTGCGGCCGGCATCGGAATCGGCCGGGATCTTCAGTTCCACCGCACCGCCCAGGGTCGGCACGCTGATGCTGGTGCCCAGCGCGGCCTGCCACGGGGTCACCGGCAGCGTATAGAGGATGTTGCGGCCATCGACCTCGAACTGCGGGTGGGCGGCATATTCCACTTCAAGCAGCAGGTTGCCACCGTGGGTGCCCTGCCCTGACAGGCGGATCACCTGGCCCGGGCGGATGCCCTTGGGCACGCGCACGTCCAGCTGCTTGCCGTTGACGGTGATGCGCAGGCTGTCGCCGCCGTAGGCCGCTTCCAGCGGCACCGACAGCTTGGCCCGGGTATCGCGGTTGGGCGCCTGGCCGTGGCTGCTGAAGCCCGGGCCGGGGCCGGCGCCCTGGCCGCCGCGCTGGCGCGCGAACAGGCTTTCGAAGAAATCGCTGAAGCCGCCGCCGGCACCGCCGCCGCCGAACACTTCCTCGAAATTGAAGCCACCGGCACCGCCGTAGTTCGGCGGCACGTTGAATTCCTCGCCCGGGCGGTAGCCTTGCGCGCGCAGCTGGTCATAGGCCGCGCGCTTTTCCGGATCGCGCAGCGCCTCGTAGGCCTCGTTGACCGCCTTGAACTTGTCCTCGGCGCCGGCCTCCTTGCTCACGTCCGGGTGGTACTTGCGTGCCAGCCGGCGGTAGGCGGTCTTGATCTCGGCCTCGCCCGCACTCGGTTCCACCCCCAGGGTGGCGTAGTAATCCTTGAATTCCATCCAGCTACCTCGATCTGCTTCGGCCGCGCCGGTGGCGCCGCCCCGGGTTCATTCTACGCGCCGGCATGCTACGCCGCTGCCCGTACGGCGCCGGTGACGCCGACTGATCCAGCGCAATGCAGCTGCCACCGCCCGGCCCCAGGATGGGGTGTGCACACCGGGTTTCCAATGTCTTGACGCCTCCGTCCCATCAGCCCCACTAGCCTGCCAGCAGCAAGGAGTTCCCATGACGATCCATGTCGGCGACCGTATTCCGGAAGTAACCCTCAAGCGCATCCGCGAGGGTATCGAAACGCTGGACACCCATGCCCTGTTCGACGGGCGCCGG
This sequence comes from Stenotrophomonas sp., assembly GCA_003510825.1. Classification (GTDB taxonomy): domain Bacteria; phylum Pseudomonadota; class Gammaproteobacteria; order Xanthomonadales; family Xanthomonadaceae; genus Stenotrophomonas. Next base: position 1,339 of record DOKO01000139.1, on the reverse strand, counting down.
GTGGTCCTGTTCGCCGTGCCCGGCGCCTTCACTCCGACCTGCTCCGCCCGCCACCTGCCCGGCTTCGTGGAGAAGTTCGCGGCCTTCCGCCAGCGTGGCATCGACGTGTATTGCATGGCGGTCAACGATCCGTTCGTGATGAAAGCCTGGGCCGACGACCAGCACGTGCCCGAAGGCCTGCTGATGCTGTCCGACGGCAATGCCGAACTGACCCGTGCACTGGGCCTGGAGCTGGATGCCAGCGCCTCGGGCATGGGCATCCGTTCGCGTCGCTTCGCCCTGTACGTCGACGACGGCGTGGTCCGCGCCGCCTGGATCGAGGCACCCGGCCAGTTCGAGGTGTCCTCGGCCGACTACGTGCTGGAGCACCTCCCCACCTGACACCCCACTGCAAGAGGAACCGGCCAGCCATGTCCAACAAGCCAGCCAAAGCCAGCAAGTCCGCCGCCAAGCCCAACACCAAGCCCAGCACCCAGATGCCCGGCATCAGTGACCGCACGACCCTGCGCGAGCGCGCCCGACGCAACATCGAGGATGGTGCGATCACCGACAGCTACAGCGCCGACCGCAAGGCGGTGATCAAGCTGCTCAACGATGCCCTCGCCACCGAGTATGTGTGCGTGCTGCGGTATTACCGCCATTACTTCATGGCCAAGGGCATGCTGGCCGACGCGGTCAAGGCCGAATTCCTCGAACACGCGCAGCAGGAACAGGCGCACGCCGGCAAGCTGGCCGAGCGCATCGTGCAGCTGGGCGGCGAGCCGGACTTCAATCCGGACACGCTGACCGCGCGCTCGCATGCCGAGTACAAGGAAGGCAGCGACCTGCGCGACATGGTTCGCGAGAACCTGGTGGCCGAGCGGATCGCCATCGACAGCTACCGCGAGATGATCAACTTCATCGGCGATCGCGATACCACCACCAAGCGCATCCTGGAGGAGATCCTGGCGCAGGAGGAGGAGCATGCCGATGAGTTTGCCGACCTGCTGGATGGGTGGATCGGGAAATGATCCGGTAGATGCGGTCGCACGGGTAGCGCCGGGCCATGCCCGGCGTCAACGGATGACGGTGAACCGCACCTGCGTCCACGCGCCATCGGTGGCCAGTGCGGTCAGCGTATGCGCGCCGGGATCGGCGAACTCGCGCTGCATCAGCTGCGCGCCCTGGGTGCGGGCGATCCAGCGACCATCCAGCAACCAGTCCACCGCCTGTTCGCTGCCCAGTGCGCGCAGCTGCAGGCGCACGCCGTGCTCGGCGTTGGGTGCCCGCGCCAATGCCGCGCCATCATTCAGGCCATCCACGTGCAGTGCCACGCTCGCTTCGCGGCCATCATCGCGGC
>DOKO01000433.1:344-7672 GCA_003510825.1 Stenotrophomonas sp. | reverse complement strand
TCGCTGAATTTCCTGCAGACCCTCTCCGGCACCGCCACCACCACCGCCCGCTACGTGGCCGCGGTGGCCGGCACCGGCACGCGCATCCTCGATACCCGCAAGACCCTGCCCGGCCTGCGCCTGGCGCAGAAGTACGCGGTGCGCTGCGGTGGCGGCGACAACCATCGCCAGGGCCTGTACGACACGGTGATGCTGAAGGAAAACCACATCCGCGCCGCCGGCTCGCTGCCCGCTGCGGTGGCTGCCGCGCGCCGGCAGTGGCCGTCATTGCCGCTGGTGGTGGAGGTGGAAGACCTGGAGCAGCTGCAGCAGGCACTGGATGCCGGCTGCGAGCGCATCCTGCTGGACGACTTCGATGCCGCGCTGCGCCGCGAGGCCGTGCGCATCACCGCTGGCCGCATTCCGCTGGAAGTCTCCGGCAGTGTCGGCCTGGATGGATTGCGGGCGATCGCCGAGGACGGCGTGGACTGCATTTCCATCGGCGGCCTGACCAAGCACGTGCAGGCCATCGACCTGTCGCTGAAGCTGGGGCCGCCGCCGGGCTGAGGGCGGCTCCGGGTGCCACCGCTTCGCTCGCCGGGCATGGCCCGGCGCTACCGGTTCGGAGGCCTTCACGATTCGGCTACGCCTGCCTCTGCGACGCTGCGGCCATCCCCCACAGGAGCCGCGCATGCACCGGATGCTGTTGCCTGCCTGCCTGCTGCTGGCCGCCGCGCCGCTGTCAGCCGCCGCCGCCGAAGCCTGCGACGTGCCACCCCGCTTCGGCCTGAGCCCGTTGGCGATCTCCATCCGCAATGCGGCCTGCAATGAACACCGCCTCTGGTACCGCCCCTTCATCGACCGCGAAGGGCGCGCAGCAAGCCTCAGCGTCACCGAAGCGGAGAACGAGAACCTTGCCGACAACAGCCTGATCGCCTGGCAGCGCGTGGCCAGCTACTGGCGCGACAGCGGCACGCTCAACGCGATGGGCAGCATTCCCGGCGCCAGCAGCTGCCTGGCGCCACTGGGCACGCGCTACACCGACAGCGATTGCCGCGCCTTCCTGGTCGACAACCCGTGGTCGGCCGCGTTCATTTCCTGGGTGATGACCCGCGCCGGCGTGCCGGGCTTCACCACTTCGCCGCGGCATATCGACTACATCCGCGCCGCCTACCAGGCGGGGCCTTCCGGCGTGCCGTACCGGCTGGTGGATCCAGCCACGGCCAAGCCGGCGCCGGGCGACCTGCTGTGCTTCCTGCGCGACCGCAGCAGCACGCTGAGCTACAGCGGGCTGGTGAAGGCGCTGGGCAACGGCTCGGTCGGCCACTGGAAATCGCATTGCGAAGTGGTGGTGGCGGCCAACCTCGGCGGCGACCAGACCCTGTACCTGGTGGGCGGCAACGTGATGAACACCGTGGCCATGCGCCTGCTGCAGCTGGACCGCACGGGCCTGATCCAGCTGCCGCACGCACGCGATCGCAGCAGCACCGGCATCGACCCCAGCTGCACGCCCGGCCGCGAGGACGAGTGCAGTTTCAACCGCCAGGACTGGGCGGCACTGCTGCAGCTGACGGCCCCCGCTTCGCGGGTGGCACCGCCGCCGGTTGCACCCGCTACGAACGGACAATGAGCAGGGTGGCTTGATCCGCTGCGCGTTCGCCGCCATCTTTGCGGGATCGACCCTGCACGCGTGACGCCATGCCTACCCTGTTGTTGCTGCTGATTGCCGGCGGCATCGTCTACTTCTTCTGGAATGCCGCACGTTCCGCCGCCGAACGTGCCATCGAACTCGGTCGCAACGCCTGCCGCGCCGCCGACGTGCAGTGGCTGGACCAGGCAGTGCACGCCACCGGCATGCGGCTGTCGCGCGGCGAGAATGGGCGGCTCGGCTTCGAGCGCACCTTCAAGTTCGAGTATTCCTACGACGGCATCGATCGCCACGTCGGCCGCATGGTGCTGCGCGGCGACCAGCTGGTGTCGTTCACCGGCCCGGGTGCGGCGCGGATCAGCCAGATCCGCGCGGATGTGGAAGACGCAGAAGACATCTGAACCCGGTAGCGCCGGGCAGAAGCGTGCCGACCAACGGTCGGCACCCACCGTTGCTTTATGGAGTGCCGACCAGCGGTCGGCACCTACCGTTGCTTGTCGGCACCTACCGTTACTTCACAACGCGCAGCGTCGGGCGGCCCTTCGGCGGCGGCGTGGTCGGCGGCCGGTCATCCGGCGGCGTGTCATCCGACGGGGTCTCGCCTTCGTGCAGCAGCTCGTCGCTGGTCGGTGCCGGTTCGGTGCCCGGAATATCGTCCGGCAGCGCCATGCCCTGCCCGGTCTCGCGCGCGTACACGGCCAGCACCGCACTGATCGGCACCTGCACCGGATAGCTGGTACCGGAGAAGCGGGCCGAGAAGCTCACCATCTCGTTGTTGATCATCAGCTGCACCACCGCGCGCTCGGCGATGTTGAGCACCACGCGGCCATCCTTCACCGCCGAAGGCGGAACCTGGACGCCGGGAACGCCGGCATCGACCAGGATGTGCGGGGTCAGCTGGTTGTCGTTGATCCATTCCACCAGCGCCCGCAGCAGGTACGGGCGGTGGCTGGTCATGTGGAAGAAGTCGTCGGTCATGCGTGAAGTGTACGCGCCCGACGCCCCTGCCGGGGCGAATCGCCTGCACGCCGGTGGGCATGCAGACGGAATGCGCCTGCCGGGATCAGCCCGGCAGGTCGCGCAGCTTCTTTTCCTGGTCGGTCAGGCTGCGGACGAAACCGGGGTGGCGGAAGATGCGGTTGCCGTAATCCTCGATGGCCTTGCCATCCTTGGGCAGCGGCACGTCCAGCGACTGCAGCCGCCAGATGATCGGCGCCATCGCGCAGTCAGCCAGGCTCATTTCCGGGTTGAGGAAGAACTTGCTGGCCTTGAACAGCGGCAGCGAGGCGGTCAGCAGTTCCTTCAGCCTTTTGCGACCGGCTTCGGCCTGGGTCTTGTTGCCCAGCTGGATGGCCTGCACCTGCGGCACCCAGTCGTGCTCGATGCGCAGCATGGCCAGGCGGATGCGTGCACGCGAGAGCGGATCGACCGGCATCAGCGGCGGATGCGGGTAGCGCTCGTCGAGGTACTCGCTGACCACCGAGGCGGCGTACAGCACCAGCTCGCGCTCGACCAGGGTCGGCACCGAGTGGTAGGGATTGAGGTCGATCAGATCTTCAGGCGGATTCTGCGGATCGACAGGAACGGAGTCATAGCTGACCCCTTTGGCCGCCAGGACCAGACGGACCCGGTGGCACAGGACATCATCGTTCGAGGAAAACAGCGTCAGTGTATTGCGCATGCGTACGCTCGCCGCCATCAAAGGCTCTCCTACGACAGGAGACCGCCTGCCGCATCGGCGCCGCCAGCACCGTGCTGGCGGTCGACTCCTCCCCGAGTGTGCAACCGAGCATCACAAAAGCCAATAGGCTTTGCGTCGTTCCGGCAGCAGAATCAGTGCACGTCCTTCCAGTATTCCTTCTTCAGCAGGTACAGCAGGAAGGTCAGCAGGGCCAGGAACAGGATCACCCACACGCCCAGCTGCTGGCGCTTCAAGGCGGCCGGTTCACCGGCATATTCAAGGAAGTTGGTGATGTCCCGCACGGCCTGGTCGTACTGCCCGGCATCGACGTTGCCCGGCGTTTCCAGGCGCAGCCCGGTGACCGGAGGATCCATGCCCGGCGCCTCGGCCTTGCCATGCACCGCGTGCTGCAGGCCCTGCATCTCCCACAGCGGGTTGGGCATGGATGCGTTGGCGAACAGGGCGTTGTTCCAGCCCAGCGGCCGGCTGCTGTCCAGGTAGAACGACTTGAGGTAGGTGTAGACCCAGTCACTGCCCCGCACCCGCGAGATCAGGCTCAGGTCCGGCGGCATCTTGCCGAACCACTTCTCCGCCTGTTCCTTGGGCATCGCCACCGGGATCGGGTCGCCGATCGCCGAGCCGGTGAAGTTGAGGTTGGCCATCACCTCTTCCTCGCTCAGGCCCAGGTCCTGCGCCATGCGCGAATAGCGCAGGTACTTCAGTGCGTGGCAGCCGGAACAGTAGTTCATGTACAGCTGCGCGCCGCGCTGCAGCGATGCGCGGTCACCGAGGTCGTTGCCGGCCTGCAGCAGCTTGGTGCCACCTTCGGCGGCGGAGGCCAGGAAACTGCCCAGCATCAGGGTGGCCGTCAGGGCCAGCCGGACCATCCAGCGATCAGTCATGGGTGGTCACCCTCTCCGGTACCGGTTTGGTCCTGTCCAACCTTGTCCATATCGGCATGGTGATGAAGAACGCGAAGTACAGGAAGGTCAGCACCCGCCCGACGTAGGTTTCATGCGCATCGGTACCGGGGCCGGAACCGATCACCCCCAGCCAGACGAAGCAGACGGCGAACACGCCCAGCAGCACCTTCGAGAGCACGCCGCGGTAGCGGTAGGACTTGACCTTCGCACGGTCCAGCCACGGCACCAGGAACAGGATCGCGATGGCCGAGAACATCACCAGCACGCCGCCCAGCTTGTTGGGCACCACGCGCAACATCGCGTAGTACGGCGTGTAGTACCAGACCGGCTTGATGTGCTCGGGTGTCACCAGGCGATTGGCCTCGGTGAAGTTGTCGTGTTCCAGGAACAGGCCACCGAAGGCCGGCGCGAAGAAGATGATGAAGGCGGCGATGATCAGCAGGAAGCCGGCACCGACGCCATCCTTGAGCGTGTAATACGGATGGAAGGGAATGCCGTCGGCCGGTGCGTTCGGTGACCAGCGGTTGCCCTTCGGCCCCTTCTTGATCTCAACGCCGTCGGGGTTGTTGGAACCCACTTCATGCAGCGCGCCCAGGTGCAGCACCACCAGCAGCAGCAGCACCAGCGGCAGGGCGATGACGTGCAGCGCGAAGAAGCGGTTGAGCGTGGCATCACTGGGCAGGTAGTCGCCCATGATCCATTCGGTCAGGCCGTTGCCGATGACCGGTATCGCGCCGAACAGCGAAATGATGACCTTCGCGCCCCAGAACGACATCTGGCCCCATGGCAGCACGTAGCCCATGAAGGCTTCGGCCATCAGCACCAGGTAGATCAGCATGCCAAGGATCCACACCAGCTCGCGCGGCTTCTGGTAACTGCCGTACATCAGGCCGCGGAACATGTGCAGGTAGACCACGATGAAGAACAGCGAGGCCCCGGTGGAGTGCATGTAGCGGATCAGCCAGCCCCACTCCACGTCCCGCATGATGTATTCGATGGAACCGAACGCCTCGGCGGCGTTGGTCTTGTAGTGCATCGTCAGGAAGATGCCGGTGACGATCTGGTTGACCAGCACCAGCAGCGCCAGCGAGCCGAAGTAGTACCAGAGGTTGAAGTTCTTCGGCGCGTAGTACTCGCTGACGTGCTTGCGGTAGACCGGCATCAGGCCGGGCGCGCGCGCGTTGACCCAGTCGGCCACGCCGCTGGCGGTACGGGCGAGGATATTGGCCATCAGGCTGCCCCCTGCGGATCGACACCGATGATGATGGTGTTGTCGTCCTGGTAATGGTGCGCGGGCACCTTCAGGTTGATCGGCGCCGGCACGTCCTTGAAGACGCGGCCGGACATGTCGAAGCGCGACTTGTGGCAGGGGCAGAAGTAGCCGCCCTTCCACTGCGGGTCGTACGGCTCGGGCCGGATCTCGGCCACCATTTCAGGCGAACAGCCCAGGTGCGTGCACAGCCCGACCAGCACGGAAACATCCGGCTTGATCGAACGCAGCTCGGGGTTCTGCTTGAGCACGTAGTCCGGCTGCTGGTCCTTCTCGCCGGACTCGGGGTCCTTGAGACGGCCATCCAGCCCATGCAGCGCGTCGAGGATCGCCTTGGACCGTTTGACGATCCAGATCGGCTGGCCACGCCATTCCACGATCAGGCGTTGGCCTTCCTGCAGGGCGCTGATGTCGGCCACCACCGGTGCGCCGGCAAGCTTGGCGCGGGCACTGGGGTTCCAGGATTTGATGAAAGGAACTGCGGTGAATCCGACGCCGACGGCGCCCACCACGGCTGTGGTGGCAGAAAGAAAACGCCGACGTCCGGTGTTGACTGGATCGTGTACCCCATCGTTGGCCATCCGGCACTCCGATATTGATTAGGTAGCTTTAAGGCTGCCAGCGGATCCGGTGGGGGCCAGAGCCGCATTGAATCATGGGCGAGTGTAGCGGAACCGTCGCGCGCCACACAACGCATTGCAACAATCTTTGTAGAGCGTGCCGACTGACAGTCGGCACCTACCAACAGTCGGCACCTACCGACAGCCAGTGCCGACCAACGGTCGGCACCTACTGCTTGGTCAAAGCGGTGCGGTAGCGGTCGGCCAGCTGGCCGACGCGGCGCACGTAGTACTGGGTTTCACTGTACGGCGGAACGCCACCGTGGCGGTCGACCGCGCCTTCGCCGGCGTTGTAGCCCGCTGCAGCCAGGGTCAGATCGCCATTGAAGCGCTTCAACAACCACGCAAGATACTGCACGCCGCCACGGATGTTCTGGCTGGCGTCGTAGGAATCACTGACCCCGAAGCGTGCGGCGGTCGGCGGCATCAGCTGCATCAGGCCCTGTGCGCCGGCGCGGCTGAGCGCGGTCGGGTTGTAGGCCGACTCGGCATGGATGATCGCGCGCACGATCGCTTCTTCCACGCCGAACTCACGCGCGGCCGAGGCGATCTCGGTCTGGAACGAAGTGGTGTTGAGGCGCACGCTGCCGAAGTCCACGCGCGGGTTGACCCCGCAGGCGTAGCAGCGCTCCATGAAGCTGTAGCGGATGGTGCGTACCGGACCGAGGTTGGCGACCTGGGTCGGGCGCGCACTGGTGTAGTGGCGCACGCCGTCCTGCATATAGGAATAGACCTGGCCACTGACCATGCGGCCGCCGCGCGAAGTGGTCGCCGGTTTGGCTGCAGGGGTGACGGCGATGGCCGGGCTGGCGGCACTGGCAGCCACGGCCACCGGGTTGCGCTCGGCGCTGGCCACCTGGGTAGCGGCCGGAGTGGTGCTGGCGGTCTGCACCGGCGCAGCCGCAGGTACGGCGCGCGGGGTCGCGGGACGGCGGGTATCGCGGCTGTAGCTGATGCTGCTGCAGCGCGCGCCGGGCACGCGCTTGCTGACATAGCTGGTGACGCCGTCGGCCCCCTGGCACTTGAACAGGGTACCGGCGCTGGCCGGCGCAGCGGTCAGCGCAGCGATGATGATCGCCGTTGTCCCCAGTATCCCCTTCATGGCGGCGAGTGTCCCAGCTTCGCCCTGCCTTGCCAAGCCGCCCCGCTCAGTCCGTGACCGCCGGCACAGCCAGCAGCTGGCCCAGCCCGGCCAGGCGCTGGGCCA
>DOKO01000433.1:0-129 GCA_003510825.1 Stenotrophomonas sp. | reverse complement strand
CCCGGCCAGGCGCTGGGCCAGTTCATCGCGAAGTTCCAGCGGCGAGGTCCACAGGGCCAGCGGCAGCCGGTCCAGGCTGAGGATCTGGGCCAGCATCATGCCGCGGCTCTCGGCGCCCATGCGCAGCAG
>DOKO01000359.1 GCA_003510825.1 Stenotrophomonas sp. | reverse complement strand
GTGACCCTTGCCGTGTGAAGGCAATGCTCTACCGCTGAGCTAACCGCCCGGTGTGTTGCTGAGCCGCTCATTATAGGGGCTTTTCAGAGGCCGTCAACAGTTTTTCACATTTGTGTTCACGGGCCTTTTCGAGGCCTGCAGCCGAGCATGGCTCGGCTCTACTGGACAGCGGTTCACGGGTGTTCCGAAGGCGTCGCCGGGCATGGCCCGGCGCTACCTCACATCGTGTGCGTCGGCTTGTCCGAGCTGGTCAGGCCGGCCAGCAGGGTCTCGATCTTGTGGCGCACGTTCTCGCCTTCCTGGCCGTCGGCCAGCTGCACGCCGATGCCCGCCACGCGGTTGCCCTGTGCGCCGGCCGGGGTCACCCAGATCACCTTGCCGGCCACCGGCAGGCGCTCGCTGGAATCGGGCAGGGTCAGCAGCAGGAACACTTCGTCGCCCAGGAAGTAACGCTTGGGCGTGGGCACGAAGATGCCGCCATTCTTCACGAACGGCATGTATGCGCTGTACAGCGCGGCTTTGTCCTTTACAGCCAGGGACAGGATGCCCTGGCGGGCGTTGCTGGCACTCATCGATTTCCCCTTGCGGCGGGCCGCTCGTTCACCTTGTTCCAGGCCAGCAGCAACTCGACCACCGCAAGGTCTGCACGCACGGTGGTGCGCAGCAGGTCGCGGGTGCGGTTGGCAGCATCGAACCAGGCTGCAAGCTTGTGCAATCGGTCCGGCGCGGTCAAGGCGTCGGTGCTGGCCTGGGCCAGCGCCAGATCGGCGGCGAAGCGCAGGCGCAGGGCCGCGTTTTCATCGCCGCACCACTTCTGCGCCAGCTCCACCGCGCCGGTCTTGCCGGCGGCCAGCTGTTCCAGCTCGCGGCCGACGTCGCGGCGCAGGCTCAGTCCGTCTTCGCGCAGCCAGTTGTCGGCCTGGCCGGGATGGCCGCGCGCCGCATCCAGCGCTTCGCGCGCGGCCGCTTCGCTGTGGCCCTGCTGCTGCAGCCAGGCCATCGCTTCATCGCGCGGCGGCAGCTTGAATTCCAGGCGCTGGCAGTGGCTGCGCACGGTCTGCGGCAGGCGCGCCGGGTCGCTGCTGATCAGCCACAGGTAGCGGCCGGGCTGCGGTTCTTCCAGGGTCTTCAGCAGTGCGTTGGCGGCCGAGCGGTTGATGGCATCGGCCGGGTCGACGATCACCACCTGGGCCACGCCGTACTGCGGGGTCAGCGCCAGCTTGTTGGTGATCTCGCGCACCTGCTCGATGACGATTTCGGTACGCAGCTTGTCGCCGCTCTTGTTCGGAATGAAGCTGACCAGCTGCAGGTCCGGGTGGGTACCGGCGGCGATCAGCTGGCGCGTGCGCGTGGCGTGCGCGGCATCGCCTCGGGCCAGCACGTGGTCGGCCAGGGCCAGCGCCACTTCACGCTTGCCCAGCCCGGCCGGGCCGCAGATCAGCAGGCCATGGCCCAGGCGGTCGGCATCCAGCGCGGCAACGGTCTGGTCGAAGGCGCGCTGCTGCCAGGGCGAGAAGCTGCTCATGCGCCCTCCCCGGCCTGCAGCCAGCGCTCGACGCTGGCCACCACATCGGCGGCCACGCGTTCCTGCACCTGGCCGGCATCGATCAGGGCGAAGCGCTGCGGATCCTGCTGGGCGCGGCGGCGGAACACTTCGCGCACGCGCTGGAAGAAATCGTCCTGCTCGCTTTCGATGCGGTCCGGCCACAGGTCGCGGCCGTTGGCGCGGGCGCGGCCCACGGCCACATCCACATCCAGCAGCAGGGTCAGGCCTGGCAGCAGGCCGACGGCGCGGCGCTCCAGGTCGGCAATCCACTGCGGGTCGAGGCCACGGCCACCGCCCTGGTAGGCGTAGCTGGAATCGGTGAAGCGATCGCTCAGCACATAGGCGCCGCGCTGCAATGCCGGCTGGATGACCTGGCGCACGTGCTGGGCGCGTGCGGCGAACACCAGCAGCAGCTCGGCTTCGGCACTGAGCGGTTCGGCGGCGATCTCGGCGTCGGGCTTCAGCACCAGGCCGCGGATGCGCTCGGCCAGCGGCGTACCGCCCGGCTCGCGGGTCAGCACGACCTCGTGGCCGTGGCGGCGCAGGCAATCGCGGATGGCGTTGATGGCGGTGGTCTTGCCCGCGCCCTCGCCGCCTTCCAGGCTGACGAAACGCGGGTGGCGAAGCAGCGCGGAACTCATTGCGCCGGGGTCTCCTTGGTACGTTGCTGGCGCAGCTGCTGCAGGTAGCGGGCTACGGCGGCGTTGTGCTGGTCCAGGCTGGGCGAGAACACGTGCGCGCCACTGCCATCGCCCACGGCGACGAAGTACAGCGCATCGCCCGCCGCCGGCTGTGCGGCGGCCATCAGCGCATCGCGGCTGGGCATGGCGATCGGGGTCGGGGTCAGGCCCGCACGGGTGTACGTGTTGTACGGCGTATCGGTGGTCAGGTCGCGGCGGCGGATGTTGCCGTCGTAGGCCGTACCGATGCCGTAGATGACGGTGGGATCGGTCTGCAGGCGCATGCCGATCTTCAGGCGGCGCATGAACACCCCGGC
>DOKO01000358.1 GCA_003510825.1 Stenotrophomonas sp. | reverse complement strand
GGCGCGGCCAGCAGGGCGAGGGAAGATGCGATGGCAAGGACGCGGCGACGCATGGACAGCTCCGGGAAGGGAATCAGCCTTGGAGCTTAACAGTCGTTCAGTGCCGCGCATGGGTGGGAGGTCACGGTGGCAGCGAACGCTGTTTTCCGGCCATGACCGGCAAAGCGGTAGCGCCGGGCCATGCCCGGCGGAGGTCCACGATCCGCTTCGCTCGCCGGGCATGGCCCGGCGCTACCTTGATTATCGTTCCGCCCAGTCGAGCACGGCTCGACTCTACAGATGGACGGACCGCCTTACTTCTTCAGGCTGTCGCGGATCTCGCGCAGCAGCACCACTTCTTCCTTCGGTGCGGCGGGGGCGGCGTCCTTCTTGCGCGACAGGCGGTTGATCACCTTGATCACCATGAAGATGGCGAAGGCCACGATGATGAACTGCACCAGCGTGTTGAGGAAATCACCGTAGCCGATCACCACGGCCGGAATTTCCTTGCCATCCGGTCCGATGCTGGCGGCCGACAACGTCCAGGCCAGATCGGAGAAATCCACCTTGCCGATCAGCATGCCCAGCGGCGGCATGATGATCTTCTCCACCAGCGCGGTGACGATCTTGCCGAAGGCCGCGCCGATGACCACGCCGACGGCGAGGTCGATGACGTTGCCACGCATCGCGAATTCCTTGAACTCGGTGAGCATTCCCATTCTTGTTCTTCTCCTGAGGGCGAGGGTTCGGGCGCAGGTTAACGCAGCCGATGTCAGCCTGCGATGACGCCGTGGCGTTCGGCCACGTTTTCCAGTCGTGCACTGAAACGGTCGCCCGGCTTCAATGCGGCCACGCCCGACGGCGTGCCCATGAACACCAGGTCGCCGGCGCGCAGCTGCCACAGCTTGGACAGCTCATGCAGGATTTCCGGCACGTTCCAGATCATCTGATCGAGCAGCGACTGCTGGCGCACTTCGCCGTTCACTTCCAGCGACAGGTTCAACGCGGCCAGGTCGCCCACTTCACCGGCATGCACGATCTCGCTGATCGGCGCGGAGGCATCGAAGCCCTTTGCCGAATCCCACGGGTGGCCCTTTTCCTTGGCGGCGGCCTGCAGGTCGCGGCGGGTCAGGTCCAGGCCCACGGCGTAGCCGTAGATCAGCGCCTCGGCATCGGCCACGGCCAGCTCGCCGGCGGGCGCATCAACGCCGATGGCCACTACCAGCTCCACTTCGTGGTGCAGGTTGCTGGTCGCGGGCGGGTAGGGGATCACATCGTCGTGGCCGACCACGATGGCATCGGCCGGCTTGCAGAAGAACATCGGGCGGCCGCGGTCATCGGCGGCCGGCACCGCAGCGCCCATCTCACGCGCATGGTCGGCGAAGTTGCGGCCGACGCAGTAGATGCGGTGGACCGGGAACGTGCCACCACCGACCACCGGCACACGCGGCACGACGGGGGCGGGGATGACATCGGAAACAACGGCAGTGGACATGCGGGGGTTCCAGTAGGAAGGCCCGTGCAGTCTAGAACGGTGTGGCGCCCACGTCAGCGGGCGGCCGCATCAGCGCGACATCGGCAAAGCTGACTTGCGCACCACGCGGTATTCGCCTTCGACGACGTTGGCATCGGCCGCACGGCGTGCGCCGACGGTCTTGCGCGAGGCCAGCAGCTTCCACGCCAAGCCGATCAGGATCATCGCCGCACCCACGAACACGCCGATGAACACCATCGCTGCCAGGATCGCCAGGCCGAGCAGGCCCACGGCAACGCGCACCAGCGGGTGGCGCGGCTTGCGCGGCGCGAACAGGGTGCGGAACTGGTTGAAGGCGGAAGCGCGAGTAAACATGGCGGCTCGATAGGGCTGGGATCAGCGAAACCAGAGTATCGGGATGCGCCACTGTCATTGAGTGAAAAACTCGTTAAATATAGCCTTTGCTTATTACGGATCAATGACTTGTATTCATGTCGCAGCCAGTCATATGAGCGGGCATGCGACAATCCGGTTTTCCGTAAGAGCCTTCCGCCATGACTGCCGCCGCTGCCCTGATCGCCCTTGATGCCCTTGCCGATGGGGCGTTTGCCGAGGTCGAAGCGGTGGTGGAGGGCGATGCCGAATCGCTGGTGCTGTACCGCGACGGCGCGCAGGTGCGCGCGTTCCTGAACATCTGTCCGCACGCCGGCCGCCGCCTGGACTGGGCACCGGGCCAGTTCCTGAAGAGCCGCGAGGGCCACCTGGTGTGCGCCGCTCACGGCGCTTCGTTCGCCCTGGACAGCGGCGACTGCATCGCCGGCCCCTGCAAGGGCGATCGCCTGCGCGCGGTACCGGTCGATATCCGCGACGGCCAGGTCTACCTGGCCTGAGGCCAGGTTCGGGGTCGGATCCGTTTTCCGCAGGAAAACGGCTCTGACCCCATCAGGAACCGCCATTCAACACCGGGGTCAGAGCCCGTTGCGCAGCAATGGGATCCGACCCCGTGCCGACCAACGGTCGGCACCCACCATCAGCCGCGTGAACCTGTCGAAGGCGGGGCACTGTGGGTTTGC
>DOKO01000382.1:6169-9959 GCA_003510825.1 Stenotrophomonas sp. | reverse complement strand
TGAACACGTTGTTGACCATCAGCGACAGGGTCAGGTTGTCCATCGCGCGGTAGCTCACGCTCAGGTTGTAGGTGGTGTACGAGCCCCACTTGCCAGCCTTGTAGCCGGAGGAATGGACGTAGTCGTAGCCTTCGCCCAGGTACGCCATGTAGTTGGGGGTACGGCCGATGTAGTTATAGTACAGGGTGGTGGTCCACTGGTTCTTCGCCCAGCCGACCGAACCATCGGCACGCACCTTGGCGAAGGCCTGGTAGTTCCACATCGCATACGGATCGCGCAGCAGGTCCAGGTAGTCATCGCCGGTCTGCGGCTGCACTTCGCGCTTGAGGATGTTGGTGTAGTTGCTGGCGAACTGCAGCGAGCCGAAGCGGCCGATGTCCTGCACGTACTTGAAGCTGGCGGTCAGGGCATTGAGGTTCTGCCGTGCCACGTTGAGCTTGGGCGTGTAGATCTGGTCCAGGTTGCCCGACGCATCGCGGGTGACCCAGTCGGCCACGTTCTGGCAGGTGGCGTTGGTGTTGTTGTCCAGGTTGTTGCGGCAGTAGTACTCGGCACGCAGCAGCTGGTCGGAGCTGAGGGTGTCGACCTCGTTCTCGATCTTCCAGCGGTAGTAATCCACCGACAGCGAGAGGTTGGCCATCGGTGCCCAGACCACGCCGGCGTTCCACACATCGGCGGTGATCGGTTCCAGTTCCGGGTTGCCCGACTGCACGCCGAAGGTGGACTGGCCTGCATACGGGCAGCCGACGGTGTCGGCGGGCTCGAAGCCGAGCTGGGCGCAGCGGTAGTAGTCGGTGGCGGCGGTGTAGAAGCCGCTTTCGCCCTGGAATGCATCGGGCAGCGACGGCGCACGGAACGCGGTGCCGTACTTGCCGCGGAACAGCAGGCTTTCAATCGGACGGAACTCGACGCCGATGCTGTACGTCGACTTGTCGACCGTGTTGTCGGCGATCTTGAAGGCGTCGTAGCGGCCCGAACCGGTGACAGTGAGCGAGTCGAGCAGCGGCAGGCGCAGTTCGCCGGTCACCGCGTAGTTGCTGCGATGGCCGGCGCCGGCCACCGACGTGGTGCCCCAGACATCACCGTTGAGCAGGCGCTCATCCGGGCTGTAGTCCCAGCCTTCGCTGCCGCCTTCGACGACGATGCCCAGGCCGGCGTCGCCACCGGGCAGGGAGAACAGCCCGCTGTTGGTCAGCTGCACGCGGCCCAGGTTCTGCCAGGTGCGGCTCTG
Source organism: Stenotrophomonas sp. (assembly GCA_003510825.1). Classification (GTDB taxonomy): domain Bacteria; phylum Pseudomonadota; class Gammaproteobacteria; order Xanthomonadales; family Xanthomonadaceae; genus Stenotrophomonas. Next base: position 8,728 of record DOKO01000382.1, on the reverse strand, counting down.
GTTGTAGGTGTAGCCGGTGAAGCTCTGGAACGCGCCTGCCGGCAGCTGCGAGTAGAACGCGCCCCAGTTCGGGCTGTAGATGTTGTAGCCATCATCGGTCTGGCCAAGCACCGGGCCGAACACGTTCTGTTCGAACCAGCTGTCGATCGGCTCGGCCCAGCGAGCGAAGCCGCGCTCGGTCAGCTTGTATTCGCCGCGGCTGAAGCTGGCGCTGTAATCCCAGTTGGTGCCGAAGGTGCCGCGGCCACCCAGGGTGATCTGGTAGGCCTTGTTGCGGTTGGTTTCCTGGATGTCACGGTAGCCCTGGCCGCCGATGTCCTCCGGCGCGAACGCGCGCTGCAGGCTCATGTACTGGTCGGTGTCCTGGTCGTAGATGTAGCCGAAGCCCGGCCCGGTGCTCCAGAACGTGTAGCCGGAACCGGTGACGTAGTTGATCTCTTCGAGGCTGTAGAGCGCCTCGGCGAACAGTTCGAAGTTCTCGTTCACCTGGAAGTTGAGCGAGGAATAGAACTGGCTGCTTTCCTTGGCGTTCTTGATGGTGCGGTAGCCGGCGCTGTACTTGGAACCGCACGATTCCCCCGCGGCACGCACGCCGAGTTCGGTGGTGCCGCCGAACTGCCCGGCCACGTTGGCGCAGCGGGTCGGGTCCATCATGACGAACGCGTTGTTTTCGTCGGGCAGGTAGACGAGGAAGTCGTTGGACGGCACCTGCGCGCTGTAACCGCCGGGGTTGTTCACCTTGGTCAGGTCACGCTGGTAGCCCCAGATCGGGCTGGACTTTTCGTACTGCACGTTGAACAGCGCGTTGAAGCGGTCATCGGAGCTGTTGAAGCCCTTGGCCACGCTGACCCGGACGTTGTTGCCGCCGCCCTCGGTGTAGGCGCCGCCGCGCACGTTGATCGTGCCGCCATCCATGCGCTTCTTCAGGATGATGTTGACCACGCCGGCGATGGCATCGGAGCCGTACAGCGACGACTGGCCGCCCGGCAGGATCTCGATGCGTTCGACGATGTCGATCGGGATGCCGCTGATGTTGTTGAAGGCGTCGCTGCCGTTGTACAGCGCCGGGTACTGCAGCATCGGGCGGCCGTTGATCAGGTACTTGGTGTAGCCCGGATCCAGGCCGAACATGCCGGCCGCTTCGGCACCCTGGGTGAAGGCCGCGGAGGACTGGCCGCCCTGCAGGCCGCCGGTGGTCAGCGAGGACTGCTGCAGGACTTCGGCGATGCTGGTGAAGCCGCGGGTCTGGATGTCCTCGGCGGTGACGGTCAGCACCGGGGTGTGGTTTTCCACCTGGGTCTGCGGGATGAGCGAACCGGTGACGGTCACGCGACCGAGGTCGGTGGTCTCCTTGCTGTCCTGGGCGAAGGCGGGAACGGCGGTGGCGAGCAGGCTGCCGAGCAGCGCGAGCGAGAGCGGGTGGCGGACGACATTGGTGCGACGACGAGTCATTGCGATATCCCATCCATTAAGTAAGTGCAGGCAGCCCCCGTTACCGGGGCATTCAATCAGCCTTCAGTTTCCAAGCTGTGGAGCCGAACGTAACACGGCATTAACGGTAATGGCACGAGGTTGTAAGGAATCTTTGCGTATCTCGGATAATTAGTAAGCAAAATCAATGAGATGGGCATTTATTTGCCGAGTCTGGCGTTTCGTATTCAAGCTGGCTTAATAATATCTTCACTTGCATTTAACTATTGAATTTAAAATGAGTGTCGCGTTTCACCTAAATGCGGCGTGTTGAATCAGCGCTGCCAGGAGATTCTGTTGAGGTGGCAGTCCTCGTGCAGCGGGTGTTCAGTGCCGGTCGACTACGCGCGCAGGCAGGGAAGGGCTGCGCGTGGCTGAACTTGTATGATGGGAGGTTGCCCGCCCCATGAACCGCTTCCGGAGTCCGCAGTGAACAGCCCCGCCCGTCGTCCCCATGCCAGCCAGGTGCAGAAGGGCCTTTCGCCCCATGCGCGCATCCGCAACGTGATCGCGGTGGGATCGGGCAAGGGAGGCGTGGGCAAGTCCACCACCTCGGTGAACCTGGCCGTGGCGCTGCAGCAGCTTGGTGCCCGCGTGGGCGTGCTCGACGCCGATATCTACGGCCCCAGCGTGCCGGCCATGCTCGGCCTGTCCGGCCGCCCGGAAAGCCCGGACAACAAGAGCATCGAGCCGATGCGCGCCTTCGGCGTGGACACCATGTCCATCGGCTACCTGGTGGAAGACGAGACGCCGCTGATCATGCGCGCGCCGCGGGCGACCGCCGCCCTGACCCAGCTGTTCGAAGACACGCTGTGGGACGACCTGGACTACCTGCTGATCGACCTGCCGCCGGGTACCGGTGACATCCAGCTGACCCTGGTGCAGAAGATTCCGCTGGCCGGTGCGGTCATCGTCACCACCCCGCAGGACATCGCCACGCTGGATGCGAAGAAGGCGCTGAAGATGTTCGAGAAGGTGGAGGTGCCGGTGCTGGGCATCGTCGAGAACATGGCCGTGCACACCTGCAGCAACTGCGGCCACGTCGAGCACCTGTTCGGCGAGGGTGGTGGCGAGCGCATGGCCGCGCAG
>DOKO01000382.1:596-5947 GCA_003510825.1 Stenotrophomonas sp. | reverse complement strand
GGCCGCGCAGTACGGCGTGCCGCTGCTGGGGTCGCTGCCGCTGCAGATCGATATCCGCGAACAGGGGGATGCCGGCAGCCCGATCACTGTCGCCCAGCCCGAGTCGACCGCGGCCCAGGCCTACCGCCGCGCCGCCGAGCGCCTGGTGGAGGAGGTGGGCAAGCGCCCGCGTGCCTCGATCCAGATCCTGTCCTCGCTGCTGTAAGGCCAGGCCTGCGGGGCTGCGGCGTGCGTGCCCGGCCCCCTGCTAGAATCCACGCGCCCCCTCGTACCCAGGACAAAGCATGAGCATCAAGAGTGACCGTTGGATCCGCCGTATGTCCGAGCAGCACGGCATGATCGAGCCGTTCGAGGCCGGGCAGGTGAAGCACGCCAATGGCGAGCGCATCGTCAGCTACGGCACCTCCAGCTATGGTTACGACGTGCGCTGCTCGCGCGAGTTCAAGGTGTTCACCAACATCAACTCCACGATCGTCGACCCCAAGCACTTCGACCCGGGCAGCTTCGTCGACATCGTCGGTGATGAGTGCATCATCCCGCCGAACAGCTTCGCGCTGGCGCGCACGGTGGAGTACTTCCGCATCCCGCGCGACACCCTGGTGGTGTGCCTGGGCAAGAGCACCTATGCCCGCTGCGGCATCATCGTCAACGTGACCCCGCTGGAACCGGAGTGGGAAGGCCACGTGACCCTGGAATTCAGCAACACCACGCCGCTGCCGGCGCGCATCTACGCCAACGAAGGCGTGGCCCAGATGCTGTTCTTCCAGGCCGCGGCTGACGACGTCTGCGAGACCTCGTACAAGGACCGCGGCGGCAAGTACCAGGGCCAGACCGGCGTGACCCTGCCGCGCACCTGAGCAACCTATCGGTAGCGCCGGGCCATGCCCGGCGTTTTCGTATGGGCCGCGTGGTGTATTCGCCGGGCATGGCCCGGCGCTACCTTATTTGCCGCGTCCGAACAGCATCGCGATGCCGACGCCGACCAGGCCGACCGGCCACCAGGTCAGGAACAGCTTGGACAGGTTCAGGTGCGTCCAGCCCAGGTTGCTGGCGAGCATGAACAAGCCGATCAGGATCAGCAGGATGGCGGCGACGAGATTGAAGCGCATCGGGTCGTCAAAGGCTCAGGGGTGGGCCGGATATCCTAGCCGTTCCTTCCAGTAGGCGACATGCTGGTCCAGCGCGGCCGGCTCGTAGCGGTGCGCGGGCCCACTGCCCCAGACCGGGCCCGGCCAGGCAGGATCGCCGTCGTGGCGGCCGATCACGTGGAAATGCAGCTGGCGCACGATGTTGCCCAGCGCGCCGATGTTGATCTTCTCCACCCCGTCCGTGCCGTGCAGGGCCTTGCAGGCGCGGTTGAGTTCGGTGCGCAGCTTGTCCTGCTGCTCGCCGTCCAGCTCGATCCATTCGGTGATCCCGGCCAGGCGCGGCACCAGCACCAGCCAGGGGAATCGTTCGTCGTTCATCAACCGCACTTGCGACAACGGGCCTTCTGCTACCAGGACGCTGTCGGTGGCCAGGCGTGAATCCAGTTCGAAATCGCTCATCCAAGATGCTCCGTGAAGAAGTCCAGGGTGCGTTGCAGCGCCAGGGCGGCGCTGTCTGGATCATACGCATGTCCGACCTCCCGGTTGAAGGCGTGGTCGGCCGGATAGACGTAGGTGGCCATCTGCGGCAGCTTTTCGCGGTGGGCCTGCACGGCTTCCGGCGGGATGCTCTTGTCCTGGGCGCCGAAGTGGAAGATCACCGGGGCCTTGGGCGTTTCGTCGAGGAAATTGACGTTGCGGCCGCCGTAGTAGCTGGCCGAGGGCAGGCCCAGGCGCATCGCCGCCAGCAGGGCCACGCTGCCGCCCCAGCAGTAGCCGACGGTGCCGACCTTGCCATGGGGGGCCAGGCGCGTCGCCGCGGCGCGGACCACTTCCAGCGCCTTTTCCATGCCCAGGGTGTTGACCCGCTCCAGGCCGTCCTTCACGCCCTCGGGGCTGTAGGGCAGGGCATCGGGGTCGGATTCCGGGCCGTCCACCAGGTCGAAGAACGACGGTGCCAGCACGGCGTAGCCTTCTGCGGCGAAGCGCTCGGCCACCCCGCGCATGTGCGCGTTGACCCCGAAGATTTCCTGTATGACCACCAGCGCCGCGCGCGGCTTGCCCTCGGGCAGGACCTGCCAGGCGCGGACCGGGCCATGATGCGTATCCAGGGTGATCCATTCGGACATCGTCGGGTACCTCGTTGCAGGGGACAGGCCTGCATTGTCGACGCTGGCCGGGTTAGCGGCGTGTCAGCGGCTGTGCGCGATCAGGCGGCTGGCCATTCAGAGCCCGGCCACCAACCCCGTTATACTGGCGCCCTTTCAGGCCCCGGCCCCCAGGTCCCCCTGCCATGCCGGCAGGGGCCCAGGCCCCCAGAGTCCCGCGATTTCCATGTCCCAGCTGAACCCCAAAGTCGGCTTCGTCAGCCTTGGCTGCCCGAAGGCCCTTGTCGATTCCGAGCGCATCCTCACCCAGCTCCGCTCGGAAGGTTATGACATCGTCCCGTCCTACGATTCGGCCGACGTGGTGGTGGTCAACACCTGCGGCTTCATCGATTCGGCGGTGACCGAGTCGCTGGACGCCATCGGCGAGGCGATGAACCAGAACGGCAAGGTCATCGTCACCGGCTGCCTGGGCAAGCGCCCGGAGCAGATCCGCGAGGCGTACCCGAACGTGCTGGCGGTGTCCGGCCCGCAGGACTACCAGAGCGTGATGGAGGCGGTGCACGCCGCGCTGCCGCCCAAGCACGATCCCTTCGTGGACCTGGTGCCGGACTACGGCATCAAGCTGACCCCGCGCCACTACGCCTACCTGAAGATTTCCGAGGGCTGCAACCACAAGTGCAGCTTCTGCATCATCCCGTCGATGCGCGGCAAGCTGGTTTCGCGCCCGGTGGATGAGGTGCTGCGCGAAGCCGAGCGCCTGGTGCGCGGCGGCGTGCGCGAGCTGCTGGTGGTTTCGCAGGACACCTCGGCCTACGGCGTGGACGTGAAGTACGCCGAGAAGATGTGGCGCGACAAGGCTTACCAGACCCGCCTGAAGGCGCTGTGCGAAGGCCTGTCCGAGCTCGATGCCTGGGTGCGCATGCACTACGTCTACCCGTACCCGCACGTGGACGAAGTGGTGCCGCTGATGGCGGAGAACCGCATCCTGCCGTACCTGGACATCCCGTTCCAGCACGCCAGCCCGCGCATCCTGCGGCTGATGAAGCGCCCCGGCGCGGTCGAGAAGACCCTCGAGCGCGTGCAGAACTGGCGCCGCATCGCCCCGGACATCACCGTGCGTTCGACCTTCATCGTCGGCTTCCCGGGCGAGACCGAGGCCGAGTTCGAAGAACTGCTGTCGTTCCTGGACGAAGCGCAGCTGGACCGCGTGGGCGCGTTCGCCTATTCGCCGGTCGAGGGTGCCACGGCCAACGACCTGCCCGACGCCGTGCCGGAAGAAGTGAAGCAGGAGCGCCTGGCCCGCTTCATGGAGAAGCAGGCGCAGATTTCCGCCGCGCGCCTGGAAGCCAAGATCGGCACCGTGCAGCAGTGCCTGGTCGATGCCATCGAAGGCGATATCGCCGTGGCCCGTTCCAAGGCCGATGCGCCGGAGATCGACGGCCTGGTGCACATCCAGAACGCCGACCAGGTGCCGCTGCGCGTGGGCGAGTTCGTCGACGTGGAGATCACCGAGAGCGACGAGCACGACCTGTACGGTGACGCGCTGGCCAGCGCCACGCGCCCTGCGTTCGACCTCAAGGTGCTGTGACCGCAGCGACGGCCGCCGGCGGCGACGCAGGCGGCCCTCGCCGCTTCATCCCGCCGCTGCGTGCGGCGGTCGATGTGCGGGTGTTCGAGCATCCGCTGTTTGATGGCGTGCGCGGCTTTGCCGATCTGCTGGCGGGGCCGGGTTGGCCGACCGTCGCTGCGCTCGATGCCCGGCTGGCCCTGCCTGGGCTGCAACTGGTCGCGCAGGACGCGGCCCTGCTGGCCGATGGCCTGCACTATGAAGACCGCATTGCCCAGGGCCGCCTCGCGACCCGCGCGGACAACTGGCACGACCTGTTCAACGCCCTGGTCTGGGCCAGCCTGCTGCCGCTGAAGCGTGCGCTCAATGTGCAGCAGTGCCGGCACATCGCGGCGATGGCGCCCGGCCAGCGCAACCGCGCACAGGCCGCGTTGACCCAGTTCGATGAAACCGGCGTGGTCGTGCAGGTGCGCGATGCTGCCGTGCTGGCTGCGTGGGATGCGCATGACTGGCGCGCACTGTTCGCTCCATCGCACTGGCACGACGGCGATATTTCCGTGGTGGCCGTGTTCGGCCATGCGCTGATGGAGCAGGCGCTGCTGCCCGGGCGCCTGCTGGTCGGCAAGTGCGTGGTGGTGCAGGGCGATGGTGATGCGGGATGCATCGAGACGGTCACCCGAGCCATCGACGAGGGCAGGGTGCTGGGCGATCCGCTGCAGCTGCGGCCGCTGCCGTTGGCCGGTATTCCCGGCTGGCACGAGGTGCAGGATGCCGCCTTCTACGGGAATGCGGATTATTTCCGCCCGCTGCGTCCCGGCCGCCAGTACCCGCCGCCGCTGCTGCTGCCTCTGCTTCGGTAGAGTCGACTCTACCAACAGCGGCGCAGTCGACCGACCGTCGACGTTACGGCGCTGCGTACTCCACCCCGATCACTGCAAACGTGAACTGCCCACCGGGCAGCTCCACCGCGAACTCATCGTCGATGCGCTTCTTCAGCAGCGCCCGCGCCAGTGGCGAGTCGATGCTGATCCAGCCCAGCCCTGCATCGGTCTCGTCCGGGCCGACGATGCGGTAGCGGCTGGTCTCGCCACTGTCCACGTTCTCCAGCTCCACCCACGCACCGAAGAACACCGCCTGCGGATCGGTCGGCGTGGTGTCGACCACGCGCAGCGATTCCAGGCGCTTGGTCAGGTAGCGCACGCGGCGGTCGATCTCGCCCAGCTGCTTCTTGCGGTAGGTGTACTCGGCATTTTCCGAGCGGTCGCCTTCGGCGGCGGCCGCGGCCAGCGCCTTCACCACGTCGGGGCGGCGCACGCGCCACAGGTCATCCAGCTCGGCTTTCAGCCGGGCGTGGCCGGCGGCGGTGATCAGGGCGGTGCTCTTTTCTGCAGGGGGACGCCAGCGGGACATGCAATACGACTTCTTTTCGAGGGGAGCGATGTATGAGGAGGGGTCAGAGCCCTCCCTGGCGGGAGGGATCCGACCCCGGCAGTGGAAGATCAGCGCTTGCCGCCGAATATGCCACCAAGAATGCCACGCACGATCTGGTTGCCCAGCTTGGTGCCGACCGTGCGCGTGGTCTGCTTGGCC
>DOKO01000382.1:0-300 GCA_003510825.1 Stenotrophomonas sp. | reverse complement strand
GCGCTTGGTGCCGAAGATCGCGTCCTTGATCGACTGGCCGAAGCCGCCTTCCTGCGCGTCGTCCTGCTCACGGCTGCGGGCGGCCGGGGCCGCAGCCTGCTCGGTGGCCTTCTGCGCGCGCTGGGCCAGCAGTTCGGCGGCCGACTCGCGGTTCACCGCGGTGTCGTAGCGGGTACCGACCGGGCTGCCCGCACGCACCTGCGCGCGCTCGGCCTCGGTGATCGGCCCCATCCGGCAGCGCGGCGGGGCGATCATCGTCTGCTGCACCGGCATCGGCACGCCCTTGTCCTGCAGCGTGGA
>DOKO01000465.1 GCA_003510825.1 Stenotrophomonas sp. | reverse complement strand
GGAGTGAGCGCCTGGATCTGCTCCGCCCGCCCGCCGGCCGAATCGCTGCGCTGGAGCGGCGCCTGCGCCGTGCCCGGTGCATGGATGCGAAGGGTTACCGCCACCCCCGCCTGCGCAGGGGCCGGATCGACGCGGGCGGCGTCGGACAGGGCAGCGTCGCTGGCTGCGGCGGCAAACGCGGGCAGGGCGGCACAGGCCAGGCAGATCAGGCGCGGAAGGGACATGGGCGGCACCGGGGCAATGCAGTCGATATCGGCGCCGCTGCCCCGGTCTGAAGCCCATCGTGCCGCCTCAGTAGGTAATGGTGACGGTGATGGTGTCCGAATAGGCGCCAGGCGGCGTGGACGTGCCCGCCGCAGGGGGCACGCGGCCATAGATGATCAGGTTCTGCGCTGCGCCGGTGCCCGTGCCGCTGGCCGTGGTGCTGTTCAGCACGTTGCCCCAGCGCTGGGTGCGTGCCGCGTCGCGGTACAGCTCGTAGGGCAGCAGGGCGCCGCTGCCGACCCGCATTCGCCGGTTGCCGGATCCATCGGCATGGGTGCCGTTGTCCAGCCCGATCTGGAACGGGCTGCGGTTGACGCAGGTCAGGCTGAAGACGGCGGTGCGGTCGATGTTGGCGGCCACCGTGCCGGTGTTCACGCCGAAGTCCATCGGTGCAGTCACATAGGCGCCGCATGCCGGGTTGACCGTCGCCGTGGCGGTCAGGGTCATGGCCGCCGCCTGCAGGTTCGAATTGCCGGTCACCGCAGGGGGTATCTGCAGGCAGGAGGTGGGGAAGGGCGGGGTGCCCAGCAGCGGCTCGTTGTAGGCGTACTGGAAGGTGGCGGCCAGGGCGCTGCTGAACGCGCCTGCCGACAGCACCTGGTTGGCGGGGTAGCGCCCGTACAAGGTGAATGAGGCGGTGCCGGAGCCGCCCAGCAAGGGCACCGGATACTGCATCTGGTAGCTCACCCAGGTCGGGCTGGTCGCTGCGCTGCTGCCGATCACCGTGGTCCGCGCTGCATCGCTGTAGATCTGGTAATTCAGCCGGTCGCCGAAGCTGTTGGCCATCGTGCGCCACGGAGAGATGGCGGTACCGCCGCTCCCCGCCGGCAGCCCCAGGCAGAAGGTCACGCGCGCGTTGGCGAGCAATGCGACCGCGCCGGTGGTGCAGGTCACGCTGAAGGTGGTGCTGGTATCGACCAGCCCATTGGACACCGGGCCGAAAGCCAGGGTCGGGCTGGACAGCGTGCAGGTGGTGGCCGCACGCGCGGGGAGCGCCAGCGTGGCCAGGCCGCACAACAGCAACAGCAGCAGCACGCGGCTCACGGCGAAGGCTCCGGCAGGCAGCGCAGCGGTGGCGAGCGGCGCGAGGTGCTGGCCGGCATCTGCACATGGCAGCGTCCGCGTTCGCTTTCGATCAGCAGCCGCGGCGGCTCGCCGGTGAATTCAACCCAGGCCTGGCCATCGTGGCCCACCACGGTCGGGGTGGCGCCCGCGCCGCTGATCCGCGCGCCCAGTGGCAACGGCTGGCCCTGTTCGTCGAGCAGGGTCAGCATCGCGCCGCGGCTGTGCACCAGCTTGAAATCCACCCGCATGCCGGCGCCCTGGCGCGGGGTAGCGAAGGTTTCAACGCGCTCGGCACGCATGTCCGCCGGAAGATCGAGGGTGTCGATGCCCAACCGGTTGCGCTGCCAGGACAGCAGTGGCGTCACCAGCAGCAGCCCGTTGCGGTTGGTCACCCCGACCGGCCGGTTTTCCAGGGTGACCGGGATGCCCGGCCGACCGGTGGACACCACCGCGAATGCATCGGGTACCTCGCGGGCCGCAAATACGCTGCCCGCCATCCACACCAGGCTGCCACTGGCGTTGCCATAGGCGAAGGTCTGGCCGGCATCGCGGGACAGCCCGGCAGAGTAGCGGCCGTGGCTGCCCAGCGCGCCGATTTCCGCCAGCCCGCCGTCGTCGCGCGCCTGCAGGCGCCAGCCCGGCCCGCTGCGGCTGCCATCGCCGGGTACGGGCCGCATTACTTCGGCACTGGCGCGGTCGACATCGCCATTGCGTTGCACCGCCAGCGTGGCCTGCCGGTCCTCTCCCAGGCGGGTGCCCAGTGACAGGTAGATGCTGCGGTTCTGCCGCTGGTCGATGTCCTGGGTGGCGGACAGGTACGCATTCCAGCGGCCGAAGCTGCGCGACCAGAACAGGCTCAGGTAGCGCGTGCGGGTGTAGGGCAGGCCGGGATCGGGCGCCGGTTGTGGTGCATCCAGGACGGGCAGCGCCTGGTCCAGCCTCAGGTAACTCAGACTGACCGTGCCCAGCCGCTGCAGGTCCACGCCGAAGCTGGCCTGCTCGCTGACGCGTGGTGGCAGGCTGTCCTGCAGGCTGCCCAGGTCGCGGTAGTCGCCGGAAGTGCGGCGGCTGGCCAGGTTGACGTTGAACCGGCGGTTGTTCCAGTTGTAGCCCATGCCGTATTGCCGGCCCCGGCGCTGGCCATCCTGGCTTTCGCTCCAGTTGGCACTGAGCACGCCGGCCCTGCCCAGCAGCCACGCTCCGCCCAGGCCTGCATTGAGGACGCCGCCACCGCCTTCGGCATGGGCTTCGAGGGTGAACTGGTTGTTGATGCCGCGCCGCAGGGTGGCGCTGGCGACCGTGTCGCTGTCGTAGCGGAACGAGTGGATGCCGAAGTCGCGGCGCAGGCGGCCGATGCCGGCGGACCAGTCGGACAGCCCGGCGGCCAGCAGCTGCTGGGTGCCGTAGAACGAAAAGTCCAGCGTCTGCATGCGGCCGAACGCATCGGTGACCACCACCTGCGCCGTGCCGGTGCCACTGATGCCCGGCTGCGTTGCAAGCTGGAACGGGCCGACGGGAACCTGCCCGCCGTACTGGCGCAGGCCATCGACATACAGCTCGACGTTGGAGGGAACCACCGCTTCACCCAGGAACGAGGGGGTAGGGGTGAGGACCCGGTAGGGCTGCAGCCCGTAATTGCGCCCGATCTGGATGCCGGCCATGCGGGCCGGGCGCGACCACTCGAGGAATCCGCTGTAGAAGTCGCCGACGGTCAGGCTGAGGGCCTGGTCCGGAAGATCCAGGCGCCAGCTCGTGTCCAGCCTGACGGATTCGTGCTGCCAGCCTTCTCCGGGCAGCTGGTAGGTGCGCATCAGGCCGGTGCTGCGCAGGCTGCCGCGGCCGACGCCGAACAGGCGCAGGTCGGTATTGAGGCTGAGATTGCCCAGTCCGTCGCTGTGGCTGGCATAGGCGTCGTAGTTCAACGCCATGCCGGGAGACGACTGCGCCGCCGGGGCGCCCTGTTCGCTGCGCCCCAGCCGGGCGGTGGGCAGCTGCAGCAGATGCAGCGGAACCTGCAGGTCCAGGATCTGCAGGCCGGCATCGTAGTGCACGACAACGCCGGCGATCTGGTCCAGGTAGACCGGGCTCTCGCCCTGCACGGGGAAGCCGAGCTGGCGCAGGGTCGCCGCCGGTGCCTGCAGCCGTCCGCCCAGCTCATCGAAACGCAGCAGCCCGCGCGGCGCCTGGTTCAGGGTGGTTTCCAGGTACAGCGCCTGGCTGGCGGTCAGCGGCGTGGGGGGCGGCAACAGTGCATCGGCCGCAACGTCCATGGCCTCGGCGCCCGCATCACGGGCCAGCGCCTGCCCTGAAAGCGACACCATGCCGCTGCAGCAGGCCAGCACGCAGGCCTCAGCGAGCCGGCGGCGTGGCGGGCAATGGCGTCGGCTCCGAGCCACCGTTGATCCTCGCGCTGAAGGTGCCGCCCTGCAGCTGCGCAGGCGGCTGCTGCAAGGGCCAGCGCATGGTCTGGCCCGGCAGCACGTATCCCACCAGCCCATCCATCACCGGGATGCGGCGGCCGGCCACGACCAGGCCGAGATCGGCGATCTGGGCCTGGCCCTGGCCGCTGTTGCTGACCTCCAGCTGCGCCTGCGCCGTGCCGTCCTGCACCAGCCGTGCGGACAGCAGGGGCGCGGGCGGCTTGCCAGCAGGCTGCACCACGACGGGAATCGAATAGCGCAGGACGAACTGCATGCCCTGCCGCGTGGGGTCGTAGGCGGGAATTTCATCGACGATCACGCGGTACGCCTGCTGCGTGGTGGGCGCGGTCTCTTCCGCCCGCACCAGCCGGATCAGCTGACGCTGGCCGGCGGCCAGGGCCTGCATCGGTGGGCTGGCCAGCAGCGCCTCGGTCGGCGTCAACTGGTCACGGCCGTCGACCTGCTGCCACTGGAAGACGCGCACCTGCACCTGCACCGTTTCGGTGCCGCTGTTGCTGATCCACAGCGCCTCGGCGTTCTGCTGGGGCCGCAGTTCGAACTGGGTGGGAGACACCTGCAGGCTGGCGGCCAGGCAGGGGCTCGCGGGCAGGGCCAAAGCAACCCACGCCAGCATCCGCAGCCAGCGGTCGGTACGCAGCACCATCAGCGCCACCTCAATAGGTGATCGTGGCGGTGATGGTGTCCTGGTAGGCGCCCGGAGCGGCGTTGTTGACGCTCGGGTTGGCCACCTGGCCGTAGACCTGGTAGACCTGGTTGGCGCCGGTGCCGGTCGCTGCCTGGGTGTTGGTTCCGGTGGTGGAGCCCCATACGACGCTGTGCCCGGCGTCCTGGTACAGCTGGTAGCCGACGAAGTTGTTGGCGGTCACCCCGGTATCGGTGTTGCGCATGCGTCGCGTGGTCACATCGGCTGCGGTCCCGGCATTGAGGCCGGCGTTGAGCGCGATCGTGTAGGGGGTGGTCACGCTGCACTGGGCGGTCAGCGTGCCCTGGGCATTGAGCGGGGTGGTGGAGCTGGCATCTGCGGCGCCGAAGTTGACGTTGGTCGCGGCGGCGGCGGTGATCGTGCAGGCCTTGTTGATGGTCAGCAGGACGTTGAAGGTCGTGGTGTCGGCAGCCGTTGCGGGGCCGGCCAGGAGCAGGGCCACGGCCCAGGTAAGCGGGGAACGGACTGCAGATCGCATGGACAACCTCCCTGACCCGAAGGTCTGTTGAACAGGACGGTGCGGCACGTTCTGAGCCGCTTTGGCTACGGTCGTGTTCAGACTAGGCCGGGTAAGTGTCTGTATTCAGTGATATTTACGTCGGACAAAGCGTGGGGTGGGTCACGTTTTCACGGTCTTTGCCGGATCCGTGCATCGTCTGTTCGCCCAGTTGGGTGGCGTTCGTTCAGATTGCGGCCGAATCGGCGATAATGGGTGCCATGAGCGTGAATCTGAAAACCCCGCAGGAAATCGAGGCGATGCGCATCGCCGGCCGCCTGGCCAGCGAAGTGCTCGACATCGTCACCCCCCACGTCAAGCCCGGTGTCACCACCGAGGAGCTGGACCGTATCTGCCACGACCACATCGTGAACGTGCAGGGCGCCACGCCGGCCAACGTCGGCTACCGCGGCTTCCCCAAGAGCGTGTGCACCTCGGTCAACAATGTCATCTGCCATGGCATCCCCAGCGAAGGGAAGGTGCTCAAGGACGGCGACATCATCAACATCGACGTCACCGTCATCAAGGACGGCTGGCACGGCGATACCAGCCGCATGTACTTCGTCGGCACGCCGTCGGTGATGGCCCGCCGCCTGGTCGAAGCCACCTACGAAGCGATGTGGCGCGGCATCCGCGCGGTGCGTCCGGGTGCGACCCTGGGCGACATCGGCCATGCCATCCAGAGCTATGCCGAAGGCGAGCGTTTCAGCGTGGTGCGCGAGTACTGCGGCCACGGCATCGGCAAGGTCTACCACGATGAGCCGCAGGTGGTGCATTACGGCCGCCCGGGCCAGGGCCTGGTGCTGCAGCCGGGCATGACCTTCACCATCGAGCCGATGATCAACGAGGGCACCCGCTACAACAAGGTGCTGCCGGACGGCTGGACCGTGGTGACCAAGGACCGCAAGCTGTCGGCGCAGTGGGAGCACATGATCGCGGTCACCGAGACCGGCGTGGATGTGCTGACCCTGTCGCCGGGCGAATCGCAGGTCTCCTGACGATGCTGCCGGCGGGTTCACTGCTGGACGCGCCGGCCGATTCGCTCGAGGATCCCGAATGGGCGTCTGCCGCACGGCAGGCGCTGCAGCAGGCCGATGCGCGCCTGTACCGCCGCTTCGACCAGGGCGACAACATCGAGCGCCTGATCGCGCTGCGCGCGCGTGCCGCCGACCACCTGATCCGCCTGGCCTGGCAGCGCTGCGTGCCGGCCGGCAGCGGCCTGTCAGTGTTTGCGGTGGGTGGCTACGGCCGCGGTGAACTGTTCCCGCGCTCGGACATCGACCTGCTGGTGTTCGGCGATGCGCCTGCGCAGCTGGCCCAGGAGGCCGGCTTGTCGCGCCTGTTCGCACTGCTGTGGGACTGCGGCCTGGCGGTGAGCCATGCGGTGCGTTCGGCGGCACAGTGCCGCGAGGCTGCCGCCGACCAGACCGTGCTGACCGCACTGATCGAAGCGCGTCCGATCGTGGCCGACGATGCGGCCCGGCGCGCGCTGCGCGGGGCCATCGATGACCGCGAACTGTGGCCGGCACGCACTTTCTTCCTGGCCAAGCTGGAAGAGCTGCGCAACCGCCACCAGCGCTTCGGTGATACCGCCGACAACCTGGAGCCGGACCTGAAGGACGGCCCCGGTGGCCTGCGCGACCTCAACACGTTGGGCTGGATGGCGCTGCGCGCTTTCGGCGTGCGTGACCTGGAAGCGCTGGTCGGGCTGGGCCATCTGGGCGCCGATGAAGCAGCCGCGCTGAAGCGCGAGCGTGCGGTGCTGGCACGCCTGCGTTTCGGCCTGCACCTGGTGGCGCGCCGCCCGGAAGAGCGCCTGCGCTTTGATTACCAGAAGACCCTGGCCGCACGCCTGGGCTTCGAAGACGATGCCGAGAACCTGGGCGTCGAGAAGATGATGCAGGGCTTCTACCGCGCTGCATTGGTGGTACGCCGGATCAGCGACCGCCTGCTGCAGCGCTTCGAGGAACAGTTCGACGGCGAGGCGCAGCCGGAACCGTTGACGGTGGGCTTTTCGCTGCGCCGCGGCTACCTGGCCGCCAACGATGCCGAGTGGCCGTGCGGTGACGTCGGCCAGGTCTTCGCCCTGTTCGCAAGCTGGGCCAACAACCCGCAGATTCGCGGCCTGCATTCGCTGACCGCGCGCGCGCTGGCCGAAGCGCTGCCGCTGCTGCCGGCCTACGACCGCGCCGATGCCAATGCGCGCGAGCAGTTCATGGCCCTGCTGCGTGGCCAGCGCCCGGTCGACACGCTGTCGCGCATGGCGCGGCTGGGCGTGCTCGGGCAGTGGATTCCGGCCTTCGCCCAGGTCAGCGGGCGCATGCAGTTCGACCTGTTCCATGTCTACACGGTCGACCAGCACACGCTGATGGTCCTGCGCAACATCGGCCTGTTCGCCAGCAGCCGTGCCGACGAACGTTTTTCGATCGCCCACGAAGTCTGGCCGCGCCTGCGCAAGCCCGAGCTGTTGCTGCTGGCCGGCCTGTTCCATGACATCGCCAAGGGCCGCGGCGGCGACCATTCCGAACTGGGGGCGGTGGACGCACGCGCGTTCTGCCACGCCCATGCACTGAGCGGCAGCGATACCGAACTGGTGGCCTGGCTGGTGGAGCAGCACCTGCGCATGTCGGTGACCGCGCAGAAGCAGGACATCGCCGATCCGGTGGTGATCCATCGCTTCGCGACCCTGGTCGGCAGCCGCGACCGCCTGGACTACCTGTACCTGCTGACCTGCGCCGACATCGCCGGCACCAGCCCCAAGCTGTGGAATGCGTGGAAAGACCGGCTGCTGGCCGATCTGTACTTCGCCACCCGGCGCGCGTTGCGTGATGGGCTGGAGCACCCGATGCCGGCCGCCGAACGCGTGGCCGAGGCGCGCGACAGCGTGCGCGCGCTGGTGCGCGAGCAGGGCTACGACGATGCCACCATCGACCGCCAGTTCGCGGTGATGCCCGATGAGGGCTTCATGCGCCTGCGCCCGGAACAGCTGGCCTGGCAGGCCTCGGCACTGGTGCCGATCAAGCAGGGCCATACCCTGGTGAAGGTGCGCCGGATCAGCGTGGATGACCCCGCGCTGGAAGTGTTCGTGCACTCGCCCGACCGCGATGGCCTGTTCGCCGCGATCGTGATGACGCTGGACCGCAAGGGCTACGGCATCCACCGCGCACGCGTGCTGGACGGCCCGTCGGACACCATTTTCGATACCTTTGAAGTGAGCCCGGCCGACACCTTCGCCGATGGCAGCAGCGCGAACCTGGAGGCCGCGCTGCGCGAAGCGCTGAGTGGCGACCTGACCCTGCTGCGCCCGTCGCGGCGTGTGGTGCCCCGCCAGCTGCGCCACTTCCGTTTCGCCCCGCGCATCGAGTTCCGCGATGAACCCGGCGCGACCCGATTCGCCCTGGTCGCCCCCGACCGCCCCGGCCTGCTAGCCGACGTGGCGTTCGTGCTGCGCAACCAGGGCCTGCGCGTGCATGACGCGCGCATTGCCACGTTCGGCGAACGCGCCGAAGACACCTTCGTGATCAGTGACGAACACGACCTCCCCCTGACCGAACCCGCCCGGCAGCAGCTGCATGACGCAATGCTGGCCTGCCTGGACCCTGATCGAAACGCCGGAGACCCCACCTGATGGCCACCAAGCCCGTGAAAAAGACTGCTGCGACCGCCAAGAGCGCAGCGGCGAAGAAGACTGCCGCACCGAAGAAGGCCGCCCCGGCCAAGGCTCCGGTGAAGAAGGCCGCTGTTGCGAAGAAGCCGGTCGCGAAGAAGGCCCCGGCCAAGAGCGCCGAAGCCGCACGCGCCGAAACCATCGCCCGCAAGTCGCTGCGCAAGCCGCCGGTGCCGGGCGTGGAAGAACTGAAGTTCGGCATCGAAAGCGCCTTCGAGCGCCGCGCCACGCTGACCCTGCACGAGCTGGAAGGGTCCACCCGTCCGCTGGTCAACCGCGTGATCGATGGCCTGGAAACCGGCGAATTCCGCGTTGCCGAGCCGGACGGCCACGGTGGCTGGAAGGTCAACGAGTGGCTGAAGAAGGCCGTGCTGCTGTACTTCCGCGTCAACGACATGGCCGTGGTCGACGCGCGCCCGGCGCCGTTCTGGGACAAGGTCGAATCGCGCTTCGCCGGCTATGACGAAGCGAAGTTCCGTCGCGCTGGCGTGCGCGTGGTGCCGGGTGCGATCGCCCGTCGCGGCACGTACTTCGGCAAGGACGTGGTGCTGATGCCGAGCTTCACCAACATCGGCGCCTACGTCGGCGAAGGCACCATGGTCGATACCTGGGCCACCGTCGGTTCCTGCGCGCAGATCGGCCAGCACTGCCACCTGTCCGGCGGCGCCGGCATCGGCGGCGTGCTCGAGCCGCTGCAGGCCAGCCCGACCATCATCGAAGACCACTGCTTCATCGGTGCGCGTTCGGAAGTCGTGGAAGGCGTGGTCGTCGGCCACCACAGCGTGATCGGCATGGGCGTGTTCCTCAGCCAGAGCACCCGCATCTACAACCGCGCCACCGGCGAGATCACCTACGGCTACATCCCGCCGTACAGCGTGGTGGTGTCCGGCTCGCTGCCGAGCAAGGACGGTACCCATTCGCTGTACTGCGCGGTGATCGTCAAGCAGGTCGATGCCAAGACCCGCAGCAAGACCAGCGTCAACGACCTGCTGCGCGGCCTGGCCGACTGAAGGTGACTGCGCCGGAGGACCTGGCGCCGTCGGCGATCTACCGGCACCCGTCCGACAACCTGTTCGGACGGGTGCTGCCGCGCCTGCTGCATGCCCGCGGCTGGACCCGGCTGCGCCGCGCGCTGTCGCGGCGCTGGCCGATGCCGATGCTGGCCAGCGAGGTGCGCGAGGTGGTCTACGTGAGCTGGTGGGTGGATGTGCGGCACGCGCCGCCGCCGCCGCCGGGCCACCATTACGTCGTGCATGAAGGGCGCACGCCCTACACCATCCTCAGCTACCGCCACGGCCACTTCGGCCCGCGTGCGGCCGGACCGCTGCGGGCGCTGATGCCCTCGCCACGGCAGAGCAACTGGCGCTGGTACCTGCGCCGCGACGATGCTCCGCAGGGAGCGCCGGTGGTGCTGTTCGACCGCAACGTGATGGACCAGCTGGCCTTCGTGGCCGGCGCCCGCGCGTTCAGCGATGCCATGCAGCCACATCTGTCCACCCGTTTCGAGCATGTGGTGGGCGCCGATCGTGCTGGGCACACCCTGATTGAAGGCGGGCAGGGCAGTGCCCCGGGCCTGCACCTGCAGTGGCGCGCGGCCGAAGGTCCTGCGGGTGATGCATGGACCGCCGCCTTCGGTGGCCGTGACGCCCTGCTGCGCTTCCTGACCTGCCAGGACGAGGCCATCGCCCGCACCTGCGACCAGCGCTGGGCCAGCACCCGCATCGATCTGCCGGTGGATGTCACCCGGCTGCAGGCGTTGCAGCTGCACGGCGAGCTGCAGTGCCCGCGCCTGCAGGCGATGGGCGTTGACCTGGCCAAGGGCATGGCCCTGCGCCTGCCATCGGTGCCGTTCCGGGTCGTGTCCGAGCGCCTGTTGTGAGATTCTGGCCCTCTGTTTTCCTGCATCACAGATGGCCATGAGCACCACTGTCTACGGTTTGAAGAACTGCGATACCTGCAAGAAGGCGACCAAGTGGCTGGACCGCTTCGGCGTGCCGTACACCTTCGTCGACTACCGCGACAACAAGCCCAGCCCGGAGACCCTGCTGGAGTGGGCCGCGCAGCTGGGCGGGCTGGGCGCGATGGTCAACAAGTCGTCCACCACCTGGCGGCAGCTGCCGGACAACCGCAAGGCCGCTGATTCGGATGCCGAGTGGAAGCTGCTGCTGCGTGAGTACCCGCAGCTGATCAAGCGCCCGCTGGTGGTCACCGCCGACGGCACGGTCAGCCAGGGCTTCAGTGACAACGGCTTCAAGGCGCGCTTCGGCGTGGGTGGCGCGTGAGCGCCGTCCTCGACCTGACCTGCGAGCTGATCGCGCGGCCGTCGGTGACGCCCGACGATGCGGGCTGCCAGGCGTTGCTGTCCGCGCGCCTGCAGCAGGCCGGTTTCCAGTGCGAACACCTGCGCCTGGGCGAGGTCGACAACCTGTGGGCGACCCACGGCAGCGGCGCACTGGTGCTGGTGCTGCTGGGCCACACCGACGTGGTGCCGCCGGGCCCGCGCGAGGCGTGGCAGAGCGATCCGTTCACTCCGGAAATCCGCGACGGCGTGCTGTACGGCCGTGGCACCGCTGACATGAAGGGCAGCGTGGCGGCCTTCGTCATTGCCGCCGAGCAGTTCGTGGCCGCGCATCCTGACCATGCCGGCACGCTGGCCGTGCTGCTCACCAGCGACGAGGAAGGCGATGCCATCGACGGCGTGCGCCATGTCGCGCGCCTGTTCTCCGAGCGTGGCCAGCGCATCGACTGGTGCATCACCGGCGAGCCTTCGTCGACGGCGACGCTGGGCGATCTGCTGCGCGTCGGCCGCCGCGGCAGCCTGTCGGCCAAGCTGCGCGTGCAGGGCGTGCAGGGCCACGTGGCCTATCCGGACAAGGCACGCAACCCGATCCACCAGGCGGCGCCGGCGCTGGCCGAACTGAGTGCGCGGCGCTGGGACGAGGGCTATGAAAGCTTCCCGCCGACCAGCCTGCAGATCTCCAACATCCACGCCGGCACCGGCGCCAACAACGTGATTCCCGGCGAGCTGGAGGTGGATTTCAACATCCGCTACAACCCGCACTGGGATGCGCCGAAGCTGGAAGCGGAGATCAGCGCGTTGCTGGACCGGCACGGCCTGCAGTACACGCTGAAGTGGCACCGCAGCGGCGAGCCGTTCTACACCCCGGAAGGCCCGCTGCGTGCGGCCGCGCGCGCGGTGCTGGCCGAACACATCGGCCGTGCCCCGGAAGAGAGCACTGGCGGTGGCACCTCCGATGCGCGCTTCATCGCACCGCTGGGTGCGCAGTGCATCGAAGTGGGGCCGGTCAACGCCAGCATCCACCAGGTGGACGAGAACGTACGCGTGGACGAGCTGGAGGCCCTGCCGGGCCTGTACCAGCGGCTGGTGGAGCGCCTGCTGGCGTAAGGGATGACGCCGGGTATGGCCCGGCGCTACCCACCACCCTCCGGTAGCGCCGGGCCATGCCCGGCGGCACCACCTGGTTGCCAACGCAACTGTTGCACGGCCCCAGAAACCGCGTTACGGTCAGTGCCATGTCGATCCACCTGGCCACCGCCGTCAACAATACCAACCGCAATAATCTGCGCACGAACAATCGTGCGCGGCCGATGCGGGACTGCGCCCTGGGTAGATAGACAGCAACATACGCCCGGACACCAGAAAACCCGCATCGGCCGATGCGGGTTTTTTTGTGCCCGGGCGCAGCCCTCCCGGGCCTGGTTGGCCGGTCGAACACCTTCCCCCCGTGTAATCCCCCACAACAGGAGCGCCACCCATGTGTTCGATCTTCGGAATCTTCGGCCTGCAGGCCGGTGACGATCTTCCCGCCCTGCGCCGCCACGCGCTGGAACTGTCGCAGCGCCAGCGTCACCGCGGCCCGGACTGGAGTGGCGTGTACCTGGACGAAGGCGCGCTGCTGGTGCACGAGCGCTTGGCCATCGTCGACCCGGCCGGCGGCTCGCAGCCGCTGCTGTCGGCCGACGGTCAGCTGGCCCTGGCGGTCAACGGCGAGATCTACAACCACCAGGCCCTGAAGGCCGGGCTGACCACCGCATATGACTTCCAGACCGGTTCGGACTGCGAGGTGATCAACGCGCTGTACCGCCAGGGCGGCTCGCCGGCGCAGTGGCTGGAACAGCTCAACGGCATCTTCGCCTTCGCCCTGTGGGATCGCGATGCCGGCCGCGTGCTGGTCGCCCGCGACCCGGTCGGCGTGGTGCCGCTGTACTGGGGCCACGATGCGCAGGGGCGCCTGCGCGTGGCCTCGGAAATGAAGGCGCTGGTGGATTCCTGCGCCGACGTCGCGCAGTTCCCCCCGGGCCACTACTACGACAGCGCCAGCGGTGAGCTGGTGCGCTACTACCAGCAGCCGTGGCGCGAATACGCCGACGTGGAAGGCCGCCAGGCCGACCTGGCCGAACTGCGCCAGGCCTTCGAACAGGCAGTCGAGCGCCAGCTGATGAGCGACGTGCCATACGGCGTGCTGCTGTCCGGTGGCCTGGACTCCTCCCTGGTGGCTGCCGTGGCCGCGCGTTATGCACGCCGCCGCATCGAGGATGGCGGCCAGAGTGAAGCCTGGTGGCCGCGCCTGCACTCGTTCGCGATCGGGCTGAAGGGTTCGCCGGACCTGGCCGCTGCCGCCATCGCTGCCGAAGCGCTGGGCACCGTCCACCACGGTTTCGAATACAGCTTCGAGGAAGGCCTGGACGTGCTGCCGGAAGTGATCCGCCACATCGAAACCTACGACGTCACCACCATCCGTGCCTCCACGCCGATGTTCCTGCTGGCGCGCCGGATCAAGGCGATGGGGGTGAAGATGGTGCTGTCCGGCGAGGGCAGCGACGAGATCTTCGGTGGCTACCTGTACTTCCACAAGGCACCGGATGCTCGCGAATTCCACCAGGAACTGGTGCGCAAGCTCGATGCCCTGCACAACTACGACTGCCTGCGCGCCAACAAGTCGATGATGGCCTGGGGCGTGGAGCCGCGCGTGCCGTTCCTCGACCGCGAGTTCCTCGACGTGGCGATGCGTTTCGATGCCGCGCACAAGATGGTCGGTGCCGGTTTCGGTGGCCGGCGCATTGAAAAGGCAGTGCTGCGCGAAGCGTTCGATGGCTACCTGCCCGACAGCATCCTGTGGCGGCAGAAGGAGCAGTTCAGCGATGGCGTCGGCTACGGCTGGATCGATGGCCTGAAGGCGCACGCCGAGGCGCAGGTGAGTGACCGCGTGCTGGCAGCGGCCGACAAGCGCTTCCCGCACAACCCGCCGCAGACCAAGGAGGCGTACTACTACCGCCACCTGTTCGAGCAGTTCTTCCCGAGCCGTGCCGCGGCCGAGACCGTGCCGGGCGGCAAGTCGATCGCCTGTTCCTCGCCGGCAGCGATTGCCTGGGATGCCAGCTTTGCCGCCGCCGCCGACCCGTCCGGCCGCGCCATCGCCGGCGTCCACGAGCAGGCCCTGGCCTGATCTTTCCGCCAGGCATGGCCAGGCGCTACCGGGGAAGGGTAGCGCCGGGCCATGCCCGGCGACCTGGAACGACTTAATCCCCTCCGTCCCCTTTTTTGTATCATCGGGCCCCTGCACATTGGGGAATGTTCATGGACGTACAGACCGGAGGCAGCGTGCCGCCGATGAAGTGGGGTTGGCGTTACCTGGCATGGGCGGCGGTTCCGTTGGCGATCGGCCTGGCGCTGGCGCGCTATGCCGGGCCGGGCGTGCCGTCGGTGGCGGCCAAGGCCGAGGCCGTGGTCGGCAGTGACTGGGCCCACCACCTGGCATCGCCGCTGGGCCTGTTCCTGCTGCAGCTGCTGGTACTGCTGCTGGTGGCCAAGGGCGCGGGCGCGCTGCTGAAGCATTTCGGCCAGCCGGCGGTGATCGGCGAGATGGCCGCTGGCCTGATGATGGGCCCGCTGGTGCTGGGCAGCCTGCTGCCGCAGCTGCACGGGGCCTTGTTCCCGGCCGCGTCGCTGGGGCCGCTGGGCATGCTCAGCCAGCTGGGCGTGCTGATGTTTCTGCTGGTGGCCGGTGCAGAGCTCGACCTGGGCGCGCTGCGTGGCCGCCGCAAATTCGCTTTCACCGTCAGCCATGCCGGCATCGCCCTGCCCTTCGTGATGGGTGTGGGCCTGGCCATTTGGCTGTATCCCGAGCACGGCCCGCAGGGCGTGGGCTTCACTGCCTTCGCGCTGTTCGTCGGCATTTCCATGAGCATCACCGCCTTCCCGGTGCTGCTGCGCATCCTTGCCGACCGGGGCATCACCCAGACCCCGCTGGGGCAGACCTCCATCGCCTGTGCGGCGCTGGGCGACGCCACGGCGTGGTGCATGCTGGCACTGATCGTGGCCGCCGCGCAGGCGACCGGCTGGCTGTCGGCCAGCCTCAACCTGGTCTGCGTGGTGCTGTTCATCGCCCTGATGCTGGGCGCGGTGAAGCCATGGTTCGCCCGCCAGCAGATCGCCCCGGGGCGCGAAGGCCGCTGGCTGCTCGGCATCCTGCTGCTGTCGCTGGCCAGCGCGCTGGTAACCGAAGTGCTGGGCATCCATGCGCTGTTCGGCGCGTTCGCGGCCGGCGTGGCGGTGTCATCCAACGCGCAGCTGCGCGCGCTGCTGGTGGCCAAGGTCGAACCGTTCGCGGCGACCCTGCTGCTGCCGCTGTTCTTCGCGATGACCGGCCTGCGCATGCGCGCCGATGCATTGCAGACCAGCGACATCCTGCTGTGCGTGGTGGTGATCGTGGTGGCCACGGCCGGCAAGCTGCTGGGCACCTGGAGTGCCGCGCGCAGCACCGGCATGGAGAATCGCGAAGCCTGGCGCCTCGGCGTGCTGATGAACACCCGTGGCCT